>WRNK01000056.1 GCA_009776675.1 Methanimicrococcus sp. | reverse complement strand
AAGCCGTTGTCGGAAAAGCACGCGGTCTTCATGTAGATTTTATTCCACCGACATTTGCCGCAGAAGAAGCCGATGTTTCTAAATTGGCAGTTTCCTCTTTCTTTGATCCGCAAACCATGTCGGTTCATTTGAAAAATAATGTGCTGCCCATGGCAAAGCGCGGCAGCGTTGGTGAAATGAAATACATGCCGATTCGAGACACGGTTTGCACTCTTCCCGAATTGTTGAAAATAAAATCTCAGCTCATGGAATTTGCCAAAAAAGATTCCGATTCATTTATCGAATCCGAAAAAGAAGGCGCTTGTATTCTTCAAATTCGCGATATGAGAATTGCAATTACGGAAGCACCGTTTTCAGACGACTTTGAAATTACAGCTGTCCGACCGATTGCATCTGTCGATTTTGATAAATATCAAGCCGGCGATGTTTTAAAAGAGCGCATTTTACAGCAGCGCGGCATTTTAATTGCCGGAGCTCCCGGTGCCGGCAAATCAACATTTTCTGCGGCTGTTGCAACGTTCCTTCTTGAGAACGGCAATGTTGTTAAAACAATGGAGTCTCCGCGTGATCTTCAAGTGCCTGTTGAAATCACACAGTATGCACCGCTTGAAGGCAAAATGGAAAACACAGCCGATCTTCTTTTGTTGGTGCGTCCCGATTATACCATTTATGATGAAGTCCGAAAAACCCAAGACTTCCTTTTATTTGCAGACATGAGGCTTGCCGGTGTCGGAATGATCGGCGTTGTCCACGCAACGCGCGCCATTGATGCGGTTCAGCGTTTGATCGGCCGCGTTGAACTCGGCATTATTCCGCAAGTTGTCGACACAGTTATTTTCATTGACAAAGGGCAGATTGCCAAAGTCTATACGCTTAATTTCACAGTCAAAGTGCCGCACGGCATGATAGAGGCAGATTTAGCCCGTCCCGTTATCGTTGTTACGGATATGCTTGGAAAAACAGATTATGAAATTTACACATACGGCGAACAAGTTGTTGTGATGCCCGTCGGCACAGATGTCGGTGGAACAAATCCAACGGAGAGAAAAGCGTTTTGGGACGACATTGAAAAGCGTTTGTCAAACGAAGTTGAGCGTTACGTTTCCGGTCCGTATGAAGTTGAATTAATTTCAGACAACAGCGCTGTTGTTAAAATCAAAAGCACGGACAAAAAGAAAATTATCGGTCGCGGTGGAGAGACTATTTCTCAAATTGAATCTTTCATCGGCGTCCGAATTGATGTTCGGGAAATGCCAAGTCACTATTTTGCATCGCGCAGTGGATGGCAGGAAAAACGAGACCGCAGTGGACGGCAGGAAAAGCGAGACCATGACGGCGAATCTCAATCAAGGCGGTTAAAAAAAGTTTCCTATCGCAAGTACGATGATGACGATGATTCAGACCTGCCTCTTCCTGAATATGTCGTTCCGGTATATGAAAAAACAAAAAAGCATTTCATCTTGAGAGTTCCTGAGTTTTCGGGAAAAGATGTGGACGTCTTCATGTCCGAAAAACCATTTTTCAGTGCAACGGTCGGGCGCTCGGGAGACATTAAGCTTCGGCTTGATTCGGATTTGGTTGAAAAAATTAAAAATGGTTTTACAAATGGAGAATTTATTGAAATCCGCTTGTCGGAAGAGTCTTTTGAAGAATGATCGTTTTGTAAATCACCATTTTTCAGATTCTCATATTTTCATATATCTATTTTTTTAGATATTTTTCATATTTTCATATTTCTATTTTTTAGATATTTTTCATATTTTTATCAATTGGATTTGAAGCTATCATTAAATTTTAATAACAAAAAAGAGAAATTTGACTTCATCTCAAGAATTTTATCTATCGTTTTGGGGATTGTTCGTGAATTTTGCGGAAATGAATTTTGCGGTAAATTATGTTTTAATTGGAAAAATTGCAGTCGCGTTTATCATCTGCATGTTTATTTTCAATATATTAGCTGTGGCTCTCGGCATTTACTGCCTTCGCAAGAAGAAAATTATTTTCCCAAAATTTATTTTGTTTATGCTTTATCTTTTTTATTCTCCTATCAAATGGGTTTTTTCGGTTTTCTCGATCAACGAATTGCTCGTGGATGAAATTTTAATTGAAATTCAAAATGCCATCTATCTTGAAAAATTCAAAAAACAGGATGAAAGAAAAATTGTTTTGCTGCCGCAATGTTTGCGCAGCAGTAATTGCCGTGCACGCTGTGATCCTTTTTACGGCTTCATTTGTACAAAATGCGGTCAATGCGATATCAGTTCCATTTTAACGGAAGCAGAAAAGCGCCGTTTTAAAGTTTTTATCATCCCCGGAAGCAGTTTTGTTCGAAAAATTTTTAAAGAATACAAACCGACATCTTGTATTGGTGTTGCTTGTCCTGTTGAATTGAGCGAATCCATGCAAAAAACATCTGTTATTCCCTCTCAAGGTGTTTTTTTAATCAACGACGGCTGCTTTGAAACAAAAGTCAATGTGAATGATGTGATTGCAAAAATGGATCTTGTATCGCCTTTCACTGAAGATTCCAACGACTCCGGAGGTGCTTATTGATGTATGCCGAATTGGGATTATTCGTGGTTTTCTTTCTGATTGTTTCCGTTATTTTCCTCTCGGCTGCGTTTTATATCGCTCACACGCGCCTTAAAAGGATTCGCTATTTTGCAAATTTGGCGGTACACATTATGGATTTCTTTTACAAACCCATTCTTGCAATTTATATGTTTATTTACAAAAGTCCGGATAAGCTTCATAAGAAAATGACTGATTTAAAAAACAACGCTCATCGCCATAATTTTAAAAAGACGACAGATCGTATTATTCTTGCGCCGCATTGCATGAGACACAGTGATTGCAAGGCACGAACCACGCGTACCGGAATTCAATGTACCTCTTGCGGAAAATGCGATTTTGCCGCCATTAAGGCGCTGGCTGAAAAATATGGATATCGGCTCTACATTATTACCGGCTCTTCATTTGTTAAACACATTTTAAAGAATCCGGAATCGAAAGGAACAGACGGTGTTTTGGCGATCGGCTGCGCTTATGAAATTAATAAAGGAATGCGCGAAATGAAGCATACAAAATTATCAACGATGGGGATTCCTTTATTAACAAGCGGCTGTTACAATACGAAAATAGATTTGAAATACTTTGAAGAACAATTAATTGCGTATCATTCAGCCTCTCTTGAAAAAGAGTCCAATATTATTGATAATTGAAAAAAATAAAGAGTTTTGAAATGTCTCAAAGTGAAGAAATTGCAGCCGACAATCCCGAAGATTCCGTTTTTCCTTGTGGTGACCCGACTTGTCCATGTATCGTGTCATATTCTCCCGAAGACCTCGCCTCCAGAGAATCCGTTTCAGAAATGGTTGTGATATGTGATGATATTTTGACGATATCTTTTGGTTTGACCTACGGAAATTTTATTAAAAACAACTCCCTTCACAGTGATCTGATCTTAAAATTAAAAACAATTCAAGAAGCATCTTTAGCGTTACCTATTGATTTTAAAGACAAAAATCTTAAAACCGATTGGGATTCCATTCAAACAGTTTATACACAAGTGGTTCATCCGGATCTCGGATTCAATCCCGAAGCCCTTTGGGATCTCATTCGATTGGATCTTCCTTTTTTGAGACAATGTTTGGACATTATCATTAACGGGTGTACACACGTATATTAAATCCAATAATCATTAGCGGATGTACACACATTTATCAATCAATAACCATTAGCGGATGTACACACATTTATCAATCAATAATCATTAGCGAATGTACACACATCTACCAATCAATAACAAAATAATAAAAAATTGCTGACAAAAAATTGCACGCGGGTCCGGCGAGTAAGCTCCCTTCTGTTTGTGTACATCTTAAAAAACATTCTTATTTTTATGATCATGTACGACGGCATTCAGCTTTGCGTCTTTGAACCTCGGGTGTGCTTTCAAATCAAACACATTCTCCCGATATAACTTGCACCTGCGGGGATTTACCGTTGCATCCGTGCGCCATGCGCCTCCATTTTTCATATCATTGCTGACATGGCCCGGTTTCGTTTCTGTGCCATTGCCTTGACTCTCGCCAAATATTCTTCACAAACATCCGCAGATTTGAAAGAGGGTGGGGAGACTTTCCTCAGGAATTTTATTCCCGCAGCCGCCCTGCCGCTCCCGCGTATCAAGTAAAAACGTTCAAAGAATATTTAAAAATTCGCTTTGAAAAATTTTTAAAATTTTGAATTTTGGAAAAAATCGGGTTATGCCTTTTGGAAAAAATCAGGTGATGCTTTTTGGAAAAAGTTTATCCAATCTGCAAAAAGAAATGTTTGGAAAAAAATAAAACAATATGCAGTTTTATTTCTCTGTCATTTGATTTTCAATCAGCCAAGAGGCCAAGTACCGTAAAAGTATGAAACTAAAAGAACCAAAAATGCGACCAAAAAGCCCGCAACGATAACGTAAAGCGGCTTAATTGAAATGGATTTCTTGTCTGCTTCATAATATCTCATCAATCCTGCAGAGGATTGGAGCCCGCTTCCTTTTTTATTTGCCATATCTATCTGTCCCGAATAATTTTTATTTTTGATAAAAGAATGATTTCATAGAGCCTTTGCTCTTATATAAACTTTAATCTTTTTTTATTTTTTTGCCTGATCTTTTGGTTTTTGTTCCCTCAAAAATTTGTTGTTAATCAATAACGATTTCTTCAATTAAAATCGGCGGGTAATAAACACCATTTTCGGTAATAATTGCCGATACGTTTTCCATGGGCGTTTTGTCAAAAGCCGGATTTAAAATCGGTACATCCAAGGGGACATTCAATTCTTTGGCTTTCCCGATGCGGCGGATTTCATCTTCCGGACGTTCCTCAATTTTAACATTTTCTTCCCAGCTGTTCGGATCAATGGTTGACACAGGTGCCGCCACATAAAATGGAATGTCATGCTCCTTTGCCAAAACGGAGTGCGTGTATGTTCCGATTTTGTTGTAAACAAATTCCTGCGTTATCCGATCGGCACCGACAATGACTTTATTAATGATGCCTTCGCTCATTAAAAAACCGGCTGCCGAATCTGCAATGACATGAACCTGAATTTTGTCTTGCTTAAGCTCCCAGGCGGTGATGCGGCTTCCTTGATTTAAAGGTCTTGTTTCACAGGCAACAACTTTGATTTTCTTTCCTTCCGCCACCGCAGACCGGATCACCCCCAAAGCCGTTCCCCAGTCCACACAAGCCATTTTTCCGGCATTGCAATGGGTAAGTACAACATCCCCGTCTTTTAACAACTTTGCCCCGTTTTTTCCAATTTTTTTGTTGATTTCAACGTCTTCATCAGCCATTTCTTTGGCTTCTTCCAAGGCGACATTTCGAATCAATTTTGGATCAACGCCTTCTTCTTCGGCGATGTTTAAAATCCGATCCACGCCCCAAGCCAAATTAATTGCAGTCGGACGTGTTTTTTTAATGGCATCTCCGGCGGCTTTCATATCTTTAATCATGCCTTCTGCTGTTTTTGCGCTGCTTAAATGCGCTGAAAGTGCAACGCCGAATGCCCCACAGACGCCAAGTGCCGGAGCACCCCGAATTCTTAAATTTTGAATCGCTTCACAGACTTCAGCGATATTTTTGCATTTGATTATCTTTAATTCAGCCGGCAGCAAAGTTTGATCAATCATTTTGATTGAAGAATCCGAATCATCCCATTCTATTGTTCTCATATCCATCTTTTCCCATTATTTTTCCCGTCATTTATCCATTATTTTTCCCGTCATTTATCCATTATTTTTCCCATCATTTGTCCATCATTTTTCCCGTCATTTGTCCATCATTTTTTATTTTCGATTATCTTAATCCGTCTTCAGTAATTTTAAAGTAACAGGATTCTCCCTCAGGACGGCATCTGTGCTTTATAATTTGGGCGCATCTTTCTCCCGTTCCGACACGTTCCAATTTTAAAATTGTTTTTGAAATATGTTCAATTCCTCTGCCACCGATCGGGCGAACACCGCCATTGTCGATATCGCTAAATATTTGGTTTGTAATTAAAACAGGAACACCCGATTTTCTGGAAATTCCCTGAAGAAATCCGATTTGATTTGAGAGTTCTCGGCGGTTTTGAATGCCGGCTTCTTCATCATCCAATTCATAACGATAATACGACGTTGCAGAATCGACAACGATCAATCCAAAATTTTCATGAATAATTTTCTCCGCTTCGCAAATGGCTGCATATTGCTCTTCAAAACTCATCGGCTCAAAAATCAATATGTTTTGAGCGATTTCTTTGGATTTTTCACCGGCGATTTGCGAAAACCGATCGAAAGATAAACCTTCTGTGTCAATATAGATCACTTTTTTACCGGCTTTGGAGCATTCAATCGCAGCTTGGAGGCATAAATTCGTCTTTCCTGAGCCCGGCTCGCCATAAACTTGCGTTACAATCCCGTTCTCAATCCCGCCGCCGAGAAGCGTATCAATGGGCATGCATCCGGTTGATAAAAAAGATCCGATATTTGTCCCTCCTTTAATTCATATAAAATCCATAACGTCGCTCATATAATAATCCATAAAGTTAAATATATACACATTCTATTAAATATATAACGCACACTATGTGTTGACATTAATTTAATATAAATAATAATGAATCAGTAGGTTTTTTCTATGGAAAATGCAACTTTAGCAGTCATATTTTCATTTTTCATTCCGGGTCTCGGTCAGTTGTATGCAGGTCGTACCTTAAGAGGTATCATTGTTTTTATTGTGATCGCTGCTTTGGCGATTATTCTTTATCGTGTAACGACATTTGCTGTTCTTATCGTCTTAATTCCTTGGGCATGGAATCTTATTGACGCATATCTATTAGCATTACGAAATGTTCCCTTCCTTATCAAATCACCCTGATTTTGATATGGGACTGGAAATCGTACCAATAGAGACAAAGATTGTTTCTTTAATTATTACAATGTTACAAATGAGTCTCCCGCAAATTATTTTTTATATTTTTGTTTCATCTTTCTTTTTTGTGCATTCCGCTGTTTTCCGTTTTCATCCGGCAAAAATCCATAATGCCACTCGTATAAAATCCATAAAGTTAAATATAAACACATTCATAAGGGTTTTTCATGGCAAGCCCACTTTTAGCAGCAATATTTTCGTTTTTCATTCCCGGTCTCGGGCAGTTCTATGCAGGTCACTTTTTTAGAGGCGTTCTTGTTTTTATAGGAGCTGCCATTTTAGGAGCTCTTTCTTTAGCTACAATTATTTTAGCTATTGTCGGTTTTATTTATTGGATATGGAACATTGTTGACGCATACCAATTAGCAACAAAGCCTAATGCTCCTTTTATTGTCAATAATATTAACAGATGATTCAGTCGAATCATCTCTTTTTACGCATTCAGCTGTTTTCCGATATACTCATCCAGCATCAGAATAAATTCATCTGCTTTTTCGGGAGGAATTGTTCCGCCGGCTGCAATATCATGCCCGCCGCCGGTACCGCCGACAGCTTCCGTGACATCATTGAGTGCTTTGG
>WRNK01000055.1 GCA_009776675.1 Methanimicrococcus sp. | reverse complement strand
CAAAAAGCCGTTGATGTAAGGCCAAATAAATAAAAGCATAAACGAGAAGAAAATAAACACACTGGCATAAACACTTACTTTCATTGCAAATCGTGATGCTTTTTTGGATTCAACTTTGAGCAATTCGGCAATTTTGGTCAGATAAATTCGGAAGAGATGACCGCCGTCAAAGGGCATTGCCGGCAAACAGTTAAACAAGCCGACTGAAAAATTAATCCAGGCAATCCAAAATAAAAGATTGGCAATCCAAAAAATACCAATTCCAAGAGGCGCTGCCCACCCGACGGGTTCAAAAAATTGCATAATAGCGCCGCTGAAACCTGAAAAACCGCCACCGGCAAATCCGAGAAGCGGAAGCATCATAATAAAAATCCAGCCGGAAAGCATTGTCATAAGAGATTCCCAAGGTGCAGAGATATCAAATGTAAATAACAAGGATGGTAGGGATTTTAAAAATTCCAAATAAGCGGATGAATTAAATTCAAGAACGGAAATACCCAAAATACCGACGTAAACCGGTGTTTGAGAATAATAAATACCCAAATACGGTCTTGATGCATCGGAAGGGGCTGAGCCTAAAACAACCGTTATTTCTTCAATTATCAGCTGCCCTTTATCATCCAAAGATTTGACAGTATAAACAACGGTGTCCCCCGGATTTTTTGAAGACAGAAACTCCGAGAAATCATTTAAATTTAAGATATTTTTGCCGTCAACTTGATAAAGAATCATTCCCAGCTGAATACCTGCAACCTGCGCAGGCGAGCCGGAGACGACGTCTCCGATCAAAATACCGGCATAGTTGATATTTTCAGCATCCGAACTTGTTTGAACGGTATAATTTTGAAGAACACGATTATACGAAGCTTGAATTTCGACAAAGTCGCCCGGCTGAATCGTCTCTAATGCTTGATTCAAAGAGGCAGTATCTGTGACTTTTTGACCATTAACACCGACTAAAATCATCTCTGTTGTCAAACCGGAAGTGTAAAGAAATTCATAAGCCGGCGACGTTTCATCAATTTCCGAGATTTGTAAACTGCCGATAGGCTGAATGCCGCCTAAAACAACGCTGAAAAATAACAAAAAGGCAACAAAAGCCACAAAAAAGTTGGCTGTAATGCCTGCTGAAAGGATACGGCTTTGCTGTATTTTTGTCGCCACTTTCTTGGGTTTGTTTTGAGTTTTTTGATTTTGAATCTGCTCTTGATTTTGAATTTGTTCTCGATTTTGAATCTGTTCTTGATTTTGAATTTGTTCTTGATATTGAGCCTGCTCTTGATATTGAGTTTGCTCTTGATTTTGGCTCTGCTGAGTTTCTTGAGCCTCTTGTGTTTTTTTATAAGCCTCATAGGCACGAATTTCTTCAATCGTTGCGGTCATGTAAAAGGCTTCTTCACTGATTTGCGTCTTGTTTGGATCATCAAACTCATCTCCGTAAAGCTCTTTGGAATCGATCTTTGCAAAACCGCCGATCGGAAGCACTGCCACCATTGCAACACCGACCGATTCGAGGCGAACATCTTCGGCGCGTGCCAAAATCGCATGCATCATTTCATGAACAACCAAAGTGACAATAAGAGCGATCACGCCCCAAAAAAACGGGATGTAGTCATTCACACCCGGAATGAGAAGGATATTCTGCAATTCATTTTGCTGGCCGGGCTGAACCACAACGCCTTCGAAAAATGTTCTGATGAGAGAATACTCTGAAAACAAAATCAAAGCAGCAATAAAAATCATACCGGCAACTGAAAGCAAAATTCCGGTATTTGCAAACAATTTCCAGAACCGTTTCGGATAAGAAAGCTTATCAATCAGATCCAGTCCGCGTGTCGTTTCAATCATTAAAATGGGACCGAATGTCGAAATATGATATTTCTCAAGCACACCCTTTCGTTTGAAATAATTAACAGCCATCCAATAAATCAAAAAAACCAAAATTAAAATTTGAGTCGTAAGCTGCAAAAAAATCACCTGATTGTGAAAATGAATTATAGGAAACCATACGCCTTTCAAAATTAAAATCGTTTGCATTCAGACGGAAGAAAATAAAAATCAAAAAAACAAAAACGGGAACAAGATCGAGAAATAAAAACGAGATCAAAAAAATAAAAAACAAGATCAAAAAAATAAAAAAAAGAAAGGGAATGAAATCAAAAAAGATTATTTTGCTTTTGTGATCTCTGAAATCGTAATTTCAAAATTCAAATATTGACCAACGAGAGGGGAGTTAAAATCAACAACAATAACATCATCTGTTATTTCGACAATGTATCCCTGATATAGCCCTAAATATGTAACTGTTTGTCCAATCTCTAAATTTTCAAGGACACTTTCAACTTCAGCTCTGTCAAATGGAACGACTGCATCGGGATCGTATAGATAAGCATCTTCGGGTGCAATTCGAACATTTTTAGTTTCGTTGACAGACATACCGTAAATGGCATTTTCAAATCCGGGAATGACCTCGTGTTGACCTAAAACAACTTCAAGTGGGGGTCTTTCACCGTTGACATTTTGGTCAAAAACAGTACCATCGTCCAATGTTCCGCGATATAAAATGAAGACTGTATCTCCTTCTTGTGCAGTTTCTTTAGATACGCAGCCGCTCATCAAAACGGCGCCTAAAATAACGAAAATGATTGCAATAAAAAATATTGAGTTTGTTTTTTTCAAAATATCACCTGCCAAATAAATTAGAATTGATATAATACCAAAAGAGTATAAAAATGTAAGTTAGCAGAATGGGGGAAAACTTCCACATTCTGAATCGAAAACCTTGATTTTTATAATATGTACCTCTTACTATTGAAATAGTCAAATCATACTATTGCAATAGTTGTATTAATAGTTTTCCTTATTTAACCACTATTTCAATAATAAAAAAAGAAGGAAAGACAAAAACAATTAAAAAAAGAAAGCAGACTCAAAAATGGTCTGCGATATTATTTTTCCTAAAATGAATATTCGTGTTCGTTTCATGTCTTAGTCAAGTATGAGCGCCGAACCGTTGACTACGTTGGATTCATTTTCATCGTCATTGATGTCATTTTCATCTTCGTGGAACTCATTTTCCTCATCGTTGATGCCATTTGCATGATCATCATCAGTGCCATTTGCATGATCATCATCAGTGCCGTTTGCATGGTCATCATCGGTGCCGTTTGCATGGTCGTCGTCGATATGCGGTGCGTCCGTTGAATGATCATCATCATGACCGCCTGTCGGGGGCGGCGGATAGAAAGCAATTGCGATGAGTGAAAATAGGATGAGAACGGCGAACAAGCCGCCAACGATTCCAATCATTGGATTAATTTTTTTTGCCATAATAAATACCTGATCATTTTTAAGTGAATAAATATCAAATGCGTTCTGCGATCTTTATAAAAATGAATAAAGGACAGTTTCAATGTTTTATGAAAAAGAATCCTTCATTTAAAAAAGTTACCTTCCAAAAGTTACCTTCCAAAAGTTACCTTCCAAATGTTACCTTCCAAAAGTTACCTTCCAAAATGTTACCTTCCAAAAATTACTTTCCAAAAGTTACCTTTCAACAGTTACCTTTTAGTTTAATTTCCGGCGGACATTTTCATAAAAACAATCGTCGGAGAACTTGACAAACCTTCCGGGGTAGCGGGCACGCTTGATTGTGATGGTATCGTTTTCACTAATTTTGAGATAATGCTCTTCGGCGCTTGATTCTGTTTCGGGCGGCGTCATGACTTTACCGTCGGTTACGATGACGATTTCTTTTTTCGGAAGCTTCACACGAACGGTAATTTCGCTGTCAAACGGAAGAACCCATGGGCGTGATGAAAGTTTAAACGGCGCAATCGGAACAATCACGATGGCGTCCACATCGGGAGAGACAATCGGTCCGCCGGCACTCATGGCATATGCAGTGGATCCGGTAGGGGTTGAAAAGACGATGCCATCTGCCCGAATTTCACTCAAAAGACGTCCGTTGACAATGATTTCATAAGTCATCATTTTTGCAGGATATGCAGATGTTGCAACCACCTCATTGACGGCGTTTCCGATAAATTTGCCATTGACAGAGAGTTCTAAACGCGGTCGCTCATCATACATAAAGCCTGTGATGGCTTGCTCAATGGCTTGAATTGCATTTTCAGGATCCACATCCGTTAAAAATCCGAGTGTCCCCATATTTATTCCTAATATCGGAATTGGGTCAAGCATTTTTGACATGTTTCGAAGAATTGTCCCGTCACCGCCAAGGGAGACAATAAAGTCAACGCCGGCTTTTTTCATTTTGCCGACTTCAATACCGCGCTCTTCCATTTTCAAATATTTCGCCGGAGAAGAGGACAGCAATATTTCGACTTTGTCTTTGAAAACATCCACGATTTTTTGAACCATTTCAATGGCGGCTTCGTTATCACAGCGCGAAACGACGGCGATTTTTTTCACTTCGCCTTTGTAATAAAATCTGTCCCCGCGGCAGTCGATTTCGGGATACGTGAGCAAGTTTAAGATTTCTTGGTGAACCAAACCGTTTGAAGCCACTAAGTTAATTGGCTTAATGTGATTATCCGGTAAAATAAGTGTGTTTCCGACACCATCCGTTACCATGCCGCCGGCTTCTTTAACAATCAGCTGACCGGCTGCGATATCAACAAGGCGAAGCGTTGAGCGGACATCGATAAACGCATCAATTTTTCCGGCGGCAACATAGCAAAGTTCTAAGGCGACACTTCCAAAAACGCGCAATTTTCGAACACGAGAGCATATTTTTGTTGTTCTGTCAGTATTTTGGCGGTAGCCATACGCACTGATTGTTAACTCTCGAATGGTTGAGGCAGCAGAAGTGTTTATTTTTTTACCGTTCATGTAAGCGCCTTTTTCGACTTCAGCATAAAACTCATCGCCGTTGGACAAATTTCGAACATACCCAAAATAAATGCCGGTTAAATCCGGTTTTGAAAATGCGAGGGATAAACTGTACATCGGAATATCCGAAACGGCATTCGTCGTCCCGTCCAAGGGATCCACAATAACGGCAAATTCGGGTTGGCTGCCGATAAGAGTTTCGCCGCGCTCTTCGCTGACAATTCGAATGGATTTGCCGAATTTTTTAAAACGCTCAATCATAGCATCTTCCGCAGCCAGATCAATGCGTTTTGTGTCCGTCCCGTCCGCACCGACGAACATAAAGTCGTTGGCGGGAGCCGTTCCTTTCAATGCAGAAATTGCCTCTTTGACGTCATCATAGACGGATCGGCATAATTTCAAAAGTTCAGGGTTGGGTACAGATTGGTTTGCTGTCATCGTTTCAGCTCAATTATTAATTCGTAATCAAAATTTTTTCTCTCATTAATTTTCGGTTTTTTTAGAAATCAAAACCTTTTCTCTCATTTCGGTTTTTTTAGAATCAAAACCTTTTCTCTCATTTCGGTTTTTTTAGAAATCGGATAAACTTTTTTGATTTTTCGTCTTATCCTCTTTTTGTGACATTGTTTTTTCGCGGTCATCTTTTTCTTTAAGCTTCTTCTCTTCTTGCTTTTTTTGAACTTCTTCAAGAGTCAATTGGTTTTTATCAGCGGCGGCTTTTTCTGTTTTCTTTTCAAAATCTGCTGTTTTGAAAAAGGCGGATTCTTTGGGTCCTTTTGCGGCGATGATGACGCCTGCTTTGTCATAAATTTCTTGAACCTTTTTGGTCGCTGATTTGGCTTTTAACAAATAAACCAACTCATCAATATCAAATTCCGATTTGCCGGTCAACGAAATGGCATACTCTTCATTTTCCATGAGCCTTTTGTAATACGGAATCAAATTGTTTCTGGAAAAACGCATTGATTTTAAATGCTGCCCCGACATTTTGACGGCGATGTTGTCTCGCATATTCCGAACAGACCGATTTTGACCGACGCGTTTCCATCGTGTCGGAGAGCTGTATTTGATAAATCCGGGATAGTCTTTTGAGCGAACCGACATGGGACCCGTTGTCATCATGTAACCGGCATACCGCCACATTCGATAATTTTGGCGGCGGCGCACGCGCCCTAAGTATAAATCAGCTTTTGAAAGAATTTGATAGCCGTTTGAAACATCCGTGTTAATTCCCTTGTTTTTCTCTTGCGGGAACTGAATCGGCAGATTTTCATCAATCCATAAAATTAAGTCTTCGGGCGTCTCATCGAGTGTTTGAACAGCATCTAATGCTTCTTTTCGGCTCTTTCCTTTAAAAACTTTGACAAGCGCTTTAAAAATTGTTTCTTTGACATCTCTGCCTGAAATCACAACGTCTTCTTCGGATATTGTTTTTTTTCCGACAGAAATTGCTTGCAGATCATTAACCGCACTTCTGACGTCGCCGCCTGCATTTTCCGCAATTTTTGCCAGTGCTTTTTCATTAGCAGCAATGCCTTCTGCCTGTGCAATTTTAGCCAAAGCCGGAACCAATGAACGACTTTGGATGCGGGAGAATTCAATTTCCAAACATTTAAAACGAATCCCCTGAGAGATGCCGTAAACATCATTGGCAATCAAAATTATCGGCTGTGTCGTTTGATCAATCACATCTGAAATCGCTTTGCTGCCGCCTTTATCATATGTGCCGTGCAGGTTGTCGGCTTCATCCAGCACAATCAATCGCCTGTCAGCGGATTTTTTTTGCTTGCCCTCTCCCATATTTTCGTGGGCAAATAACGTTGTTGTCTTTGAAGCTGCACCGGCAATGCGTTCAATGACATCAGCGGTTCTTTGATCGCTTGCATTGAGTTCTACATGTTCCCAACCCATTTCTAAAGCCAGTGCAAGAGCGGATGATGTTTTACCGATGCCGGCAGCTCCGTGAAGGATAACCGCTTTTTTCTCAGGCGTTCCTTTTGTCCACTCTTCAGCCCATAAACGCAGTTCATGGAGCGGTTTTTTGTTTCCGATAACATCTTTGAAAGATTTCGGGCGGTACTTTTCCGCCCAATCTGTCGGGGTTGGTGTAATTTGTGCCATTTTGTCCGGTTTATTTATTTTTTGTTTCTGTTACTTTTCGTTTTTGTTATTTTTTGTTTTTGTTATTTTTCGTTTTTGCTATTTTTCATTTTTTTTTATTTTTAATGAATCCTCATCGCTTTATTCGTCTTTTCAATGGATTTTAAGTTGTCTTTTTCAAGCTTCGTCATGGCACGAATGGCATCGATATTTTCGGGAATGACGTCGGATTCCTGATGAATCGCTTGGAAGAAATAGAGTTCGCCGTCATCAATTGAGACGGAGTCTTTAAAGATGCAGTTTTCCCACATATCGTTTCTGGGTCTTCCAAGATCTCTGCCGTATTCAATAATTTCAGCCGTCGAAGACATTCCATCTGCAATAAGACGAATACGCGGGCGTGATGCAAACAATTTTTTTACATCTTCTGCCGTGCATTCTTTTTGAAGCTTGATGTTTAAAACGTGAAGGTGCATAAATGTTGTCGGCGCCTTGATGGCGGCAGATGTGATATTAATATGCGGCATGATTGTTTTGACGTCAGGACCGTGGTGAGACGGCAATTTGACAGGGTCGAGAACAAGTGCATCAATCGGACCGGATTTGATGTCTCCGGGGTCTCCGCCTCTTCTGGCGATT
>WRNK01000054.1 GCA_009776675.1 Methanimicrococcus sp. | reverse complement strand
ATTTTTTTTTTGAAAACGCTCAAATTTTGCTTTCATCCGCTGCGCTACTGAAAACAAAATTTGAGGGGGTTTGGATGTTTTAAGGAAAAAGGTTAAAGGGGTTTGATTTTGTTTTTTGCTTAAACTCGAAACATCATTCTTCTTGAAGCGATTAAAAAACGGGGTACGTCTTCCTTAAAAGCGCTTGAAGATTTGGGGAAAAGGGTACCCCCGATTTTATTGATGTGATACAAAAAATGATGTTTCGGATTTTAAAACAACAAAAAGAAAAAGGCAGAAAAAAAAAATCAAAAAAGAAAAAGGCAGAAAAAAAAATCAAAAAAGAAAAAGGCAGAAAAAAAATCAAAAAAGAAAAAGGCAGAAAAAAATCAAAAAAGAAAAATCAGATTTTATCTACTTTTTTGGCATGATCTACGAAATAGTTGAAACAGTCATTGCCCCAATTCAAAGAACGGCTGTCTGTGGCAACAAGATACTTTTGTGCATCGTACAAACCGTTTTTGTAGAACAATGAGAAGTAAAGGAATGAATTGGTTGTAATCACAAACAAATTGACGCTGTCAATTAAATAAAGTTCATTGCCTTTTATTTTGAGGAAGTCTTCCAAGAGTGGTTTATAATCCAATTTGAATTTGTCATAAACGTCTTGTGTCATCACAATTTTTGTCGGGATGCCTTGAGAGGTCATGGCTTGGAACATTTCAAGGGTGGACGGCATAAACACCGAGAGAATACCGCAGATTGACTCAGCAACATCTGTTTTATCAACAATGAGTTTGTTCTGCTCAAAGACGTTTCGGGCGGGGTCCTGGAACAGGATACTGTTTTCCAACTCGTTGAAGCGTTCAAGAAGGTGGTACGGAATGGCGCTTGTGTCGTGATCTGTCCAAAAATCGCTGGTTTTTTCAAAAACGTTTAAAATTTTAATAAGCGGCGTGTAGTATTTCAAAACAACTTTGCCAATCGGCGTCAAATAGTATTCATTGTTTGTTTTTTGAATTAAATCCGCTTCCAATAACTCTTTAATACGCGGATAGATTTCGGGTGTTTTCACATCAAAGTATTCCTTGATTTCGAAAAGTGTTCTCGGTTTCTCTGAAATCAAAAACAGCAAATCTTTTCTTTTTTCAGAGTATGTAATTAAACTTAAAAGTCCTTTTGCTTGCATTTTATCACCTTTTCAAATCCTAACCTAACTCAAAAATTTATTGAAAAATCTTAATTTGAAAAAATATATAACAAATATAACAAATATTAGCTATGATATAAAGTTTTCGAACTGAAAATAAAAAATGATCATTCATCTTAAAAAAATGATCATTTCACTTAAAAAAATGATCATTCAACTTAAAAAATGATATTCGTTTAAAGAATGATCATTCATTTTGAAATTATTTCAAGGACATTATTTTATAAATGGCTTCCATGTCGATGTTTTTCTCAAAAACTTGTGCCAGCTCTTCAAATCCGTCTTGAACCGTAAAGTTTTCTTCTTCGACATAAGGAATGTTTTTCTTTGCCGCCAAATATTTCATTAACGTAATGCGTAAAGCCGGATTTGCAAATAAGCCGTGAAGGGATGTTCCGATAACAAGACCGTCTTTGCTGCAGGCGCCATCCGTTCCGAAAATCGGTTTTAGTGTTTTTACACTGCCGCCATGTGATGTAAATCCGAAAATTTCTTCCCCGCTTATTGAAGAAAATATATGTTCGCATTCGTTTATTTTTGAGCAGATGCGAACCGGTTTTTCGCTGTAGCCTTCGCTTTCAGTATAAACTGTTTCACAATCCAGCAACCCTAAACCATTGACGGCATTTCCGTTCGGCATGATTAATTTTTGTCCGAGAATCTGATATCCTTCGCCGATTCCGATAATTGGAGTCGTGCCAGCGGCGGCTTTTATTTGCTGAGCCATGCCGCTTTCTTGAAGGTCTTGCAAATCTTTAAACGGCGTCGTGGTGCCCGGAAGAATAATCAAATCCGGTGTTCCGAGTTTTTCATGAACATCAACATATCGGACGCTTGCTTCGGATTCCAAAATTTCAAAATCGTTGAAATGAGATATTTTGGAGAATTGGATGATTGCGATTTCAAGACCGGTTTTTCGTTCTTTCTTTTCGACCGGAACGGAGCCTGAACCTTCTTTTTCTTGAAAAGACATGGAATCTTCGGAAGGAATTCTTAAGCGGAAGTACGGCATGACCCCCAAAACCGGAATGCCTGTTAATTTTTCAAGCTCTTTTAACCCCGGCTCTAAAATTTTCGGGTCGCCGCGGAACTTGTTGATAATAATGCCTTTGATGTTCTTTCTGATGTCTTCAGGCAAAAGCATCACGGTTCCGTATAAGCTTGCAAAAACGCCGCCGCGTTCAATATCGCCTACCAGCAGGATGGGGGCTTGTGTTAATCGAGCGGTACCGACATTGACAATATCGCGGTCGTACAAATTGATTTCAGCAGCGCCGCCGGCACCTTCCATGACAATCACGTCATATTGTTCTTCCAGCGTTTTCAAAGCCTTTTCTAAAATTTTTGACATATCGCTGATGGATTCATAATAATTTCCGGCACTGCGGTCAGCATAATGTTCTCCAAGGACGACCACTTGCGATAAACTGTCTCCTTTAGGCTTTAAGCACACCGGATTCATTTCAGGAATCGGTTCGGCGCCGGCAGCCCAAGCCTGAATGACCTGAGCAAAACTCATTTCCTTGTTGTCTCGCGTCACCCAAGAATTGGAGCTCATGTTTTGAGCTTTGAAAGGCGCAGTTTTATAATTTCGAGACAAAATTTTACAAATCGCCGTCACAACGGAACTTTTCCCTGCACTGGACGATGTACCAAGAACCAACAAATGTTTAGACGCCATATTTATCACTTATTTTAAAACAACTAAACTTTAGAAATTGCAAACTTTTAATGTATTAAAAAAACATGATTAATAAAGTCTTTGGTTCAAAATGAATCTAAATTAATTTGCTTTAAAAATGAATAAACAATGTTAAAAATTATTTGGCAGTCTTATCCGAACAATTATTCACTTATTCATTTATTATTATGTTTCAATTCCATACGTGCAGCGAGACGCATGAGAAAAAACGCAATAAGAATTGTAACAATAATTAATCCAAGTACAAATAATATCAAAATGAGTTCAGTGGTTCCAATTCCAAGCACCATTTTCAATCAACCTCCAAAAAGATAGCAACATCGTAATTTAAAAAGTTCCAAACATATAAAAACTGCTCCAAAAAGATGGGATATTTGTCGAATCATTTAATTCCCAAAACCCATCCGTTTTCTTTGAGTTCCTGCCTCTTTTCTTTGTAATGCGGATCCATTTGTTCAACCAAGTCCCAAAAATTGCAGTTTGGCGGTCTTATCCAAATCATTATTCACTTATTCATTCATTTTTACGTTTTAATTCCATACGTACAGCCAAACGCAGGATAAAATATGCAATAAGAATGGTAACAATAATTAATCCAAGTACAAACAATATCAAAATGAGTTCAGCGGGTCCAATCATTTCCCCCATCTCATAAAACCAACGTACTGTGGACATTATGGTCATAAGTACAATAACAAGTACAGCACCACCAGCTATCATTAATATATAGAACCCTACTTTAAATTTCAATGATAAGAATTCATTGAATAATTCAGCGTTTCCAATTTTGCCCCTTTCCATCAACCTCAAAATCATACGTACAGCAAGGCGTGTGATAAAAAAGGCAATAAGAATTGTAACAATAATTAATCCAAATACAAATAATATCACAGGTATTTCATTGAGTACAATTTCACTTATTTCATTGAGTTCAGCCATTTCAATCAACTTCTAAAAAGATAGCAATGCCGTAATTTACTGAGTTCCGAACCTATAAAAAACTGCTCCAAAAGAAGGAATATTTGCCGAATCATTTAATTCCCAAAACCCAGCCGTTTTCTTTGAGTTCCTGCCTCTTTTCTTTGTAATGCGGGTCCATTTGTTCAACCAAGTCCCAAAAATTGGCAGAATGGTCTTTCCATCGAATATGACAAAGCTCGTGGACGATGATGTAATCAATGATACGCGTATCAGCCTGAATCAGAACCCAATTTAATTTGATATGATTATCATAGGNGCAGCAGCCCCATTTCCCTTTGTAAAACGTTGTTTTAACGGATTTTGGACGGCTCCTGAGAAGCGGCAAATATTTTTGGGAAAAATAATCGGCGCGTGCGTTAAAATAGGTGTCCGCCTGCTCAATATAAAACGCATCAATCGCTTTTTTAATTTGACGTTCGCGTTCACTCTCGGACAACGCATTCAATCGGCTTGGCAAATAAACTTGCAGCTGACCATCCAGCAAATGCACGGAAATCTTTTTCGTTTCATCAAAAAAGAGTTGCAAAGAATAAGTTCGACCCAAATAATAAAATAAACTGCCGTTTGTATATGTTTTTTTAAACGTTGTTTCAACGGCTTCTTCTTTTTGTCTTGCCTTCTCTAAAAGGTCTTTTAAATTGTCCTCGTTATCAGAAAGAACAGATAAAACACGCTTTATTGCCATCCCGTCAGGTGCGCGGACAAAAATGACCGGTTCTTTTTCATGAACGGAAACGATTTTATCGTCGCCATCTTCATTTTCAGTCGTTTTTTCATAACGCACGGCATAGCTCAGCGTCTTTTTACGTTTTTTTGAGAAAATAAGAACACATTCCAGTTCTTCCAAGCCCAATCGGTATGTCGTTCTTAGAATTTTATCTCCGGCGGCGGGTCTGACAGGCGGCATAAATATTCTTTAAGTTAATAAAAAAACAATCAACATTCTTTTTCCATTATCCAATTCATGGTTTTTTCATTACCAATTCATGATTTTTTTTCATTTATTTCAATTCATGATTTTTTTTCATTTATTTCAATTCATGATTTTTTTTCATTTATTTCAATTCATGATTTTTTTCATTTATTTCAATTCATGGCGGCGGACAAGTTCTTTAAAAATATCTTCCGGCGTGACGCCGCATTCAAAAAGCATGACAAGCAAATGAAAAATTAAATCGGATGTTTCATAGATAATGTCATCTCGATTGCCGTCTTTGACAGCCAAAATCGTTTCTGTGGTTTCTTCACCGACTTTTTCAAGAATTTTATTGATGCCTTTGGGATCATTTAAAAGAGCACAAACGTAGGAGCCGGCCGGCTGCTTTTGACTGCGGTCAATAATGATCTCATAAAGCGCATTTAATACGGATAAGTCATTTTTCATGTCCGACATTTTTTTCAAATCTCCGTCATTTCAATAAAGCATTTGCACTAGATAATGTACTATAGATGAATAGATGACTTTGATGTTTAACTTTTTGCAACTTGTGTCCTTTCATTGACTTTCATGCTTAACTTTTTACAGCTTGTGCCTTTCACTGACCTTCATGCTTAACTTTTTACAGCTTGTGCCCTTTCACTGACCTTCACGCTTAACTTTTTCGCGGGTCTGTAATTTCACCCGTGAGTGCAGAGGCGCCGGCGGTTGCCGGAGAACACAAATAGACAAATGAATTGGGGCTGCCTTGGCGTCCTTTAAAGTTTCGGTTGGATGTGGATAAGCCGACTTCGCCGTCACCCAAGCGCCCGAATGATCCGCCCATACATGGTCCGCAGCACGGTGACTGAACAATCGCTCCTTTCTCCATCAATGTTTCGATATATCCGGCACGATAAACTTTCATGTATTCCGTTCTTGATGCCGGAACAACAATCAGCCGGACACCTCTGGCAATCGGCTCATCGCCCATGACATCCATCATAATTTTGATGTCTTCAAAACGACCGTTGGTACAAGAGCCTACAAAAATCTGATCGACTTTTGTTCCGGCAACTTCCGTAACCGGCCTAACATTGTCAACATTGTGCGGGCAAGCAACCTGCGGCTCCAGATCTGTGACATCATAATCCCGCACTTCAAAGAAATCGGCATCCTCATCTGATTTCCATTGAGGATTCAATTTGAAACTTGGAATACGTTCTTTTAAATAAGCTTCAGTCACGCTGTCGGGTTCAATTAAACCGGCTTTGCCGCCCATTTCAATAGCCATATTTGACATCGTCATTCTCTCGGAAATGGAGAGATTTGACACGGCTTCTCCTGCAAATTCGGCAGCCATGTAGCGTGCGCCTTCAACACTGACATCACCGATTAAATGCAAAATCAAATCTTTGGAATAAACGTCTTTGGAGAGCTTGCCTTTAACATTAAAACGCAGCGTTTCAGGGACTTTAAACCACAATTTTCCGGTTGCCAGAACAGCAGCCATATCGGTGGATCCGATGCCGGTTGAAAATGCACCAAGCGCACCGTAAGCGCAGGTGTGTGAGTCCGACCCGACAATCAACTCCCCCGGCAACACATGCCCTTTTTCGGGCATGACTTGGTGACAGACGCCTTCATAGACGTCATAATTTAAAATGCCTTGTTCCGCTGCAAATTTGCGCAGAAAAATATGATTCTGTGCGGCATTTACGGAATCTGCCGGCACTTGGTGATCAAAGAGAATAACTATTTTTTTCGGGTCCCAAACCTTTTTTTGCTCTTTTCCTTCCATAATCTCATAAAAGCCTTTGACAGCGAGCGGTCCCGTAATATCGTGCGTCATCGCACAGTCAATGTTTGATACAACAAATTCGCCGGCTTTCACCATAAAGCCCGAAGCCTTTGAAAATATTTTTTCAGAAAGTGTCATCTGTTTTTTATCCATATTGAATCACCAATTTGAAATTAAGGAACGTGTTCAACCCCTTTTTACTTGATTCGAGTGTAGATTTTTTTACTTTAAATATCTTCTGAAATTCCAAAAAAACAAACATTTTTAAAACAAGAAATGCTTACCATCCTATATTTTTCACCAAAGTGAAACGTCGGCTTCAAAAACACCGCTCCCGTCATAAATAACAAATTTTAAAAAACCTTCGTGGAGGTTTGAAATGGCTTTTTTAATGCCGTCATCGGTATTTAGCTGAAACTGTGCTGCCATCTCTTTTAAAAAAAATTGTGTTTTTTTGAAATCGACCAGTTCAACAAAAAGGCGTTTTTCCAAAGCATCTGTCAGTTCGGCAGTTAATGATATATTCGTTTTTGCCGCACTTCCAAAGCCGCAGCATTCACATTCCAAAATGCCGGCACCGTCGGGATAAAATGGGTAGGTGCGGCATAATCCGGGACGAACCTCATAAATTTTGCATTTTTTTGTGCTTTCGTCTAAGAAAAAGCAAGCGCCGTTTTCTTTGCGGCGGAGCATCCTGCCGAATGTATGAATGCGGCCGACTTCATCGATTTGATCTTTTAAAAAATTTAAAATATCCAAAAACGTATCGAAGCAGATCGAAATTGTTTCATTCTCCGGATTTTCCAAATAATAGTCAGGAAACAGCGGCAGCACAAAATCAGATTCGGAAACAATCAAATCTTTAAATTCTCCATTTTGAGGGAGGAAAGCATTATCTTTAAATTCTTCATTCTGAGGGAGGAAAGCATTATCTTTAAATTCTTCATTTTGAGAGAGGAAAGCCTTAATCTTTTCAATTTCCTTGGGCAAAACAAAAACAGAATTATCTCCTTTTGTGCGTT
>WRNK01000053.1 GCA_009776675.1 Methanimicrococcus sp. | reverse complement strand
ACATTTTTTTTTGAAAACGCTCAAATTTTGCTTTCATCCGCTGCGCTACTGAAAACAAAATTTGAGGGGGTTTGGATGTTTTTGGAAAAAGAGTTTTGAGGGATTTTGTTTTGTTTTTGAGGCGATTGTTTTGAGGGGTTGTTTTGTTTTAAACTTGAAACATCCCTTTTCTTGAAGCGATTCAAAAACGGGGTACATTTTTCCCCAAAAGCGTTTGATGATTTTGAAAACGGTACCCCCGTTTTATTAATGTGATATATAAATGATGTTTCGGTCTTTATTAATGTGATATATAAATGATGTTTCTGACTGATTGTTCTTTTTAGAAAAATCGTATGCTATCCTTGTCAAAATAATCTTTTGGGGAGCCAAAAGAATTAAAAGGTTGCATTGAATTGAGAATTTACAATTTCTTTAAATTTTCATTTTAAATTTTTTAAAATTTTTTAAAATCTTTTCAAATCCTTTCCAATCATTTCTTATTCGGAGTTTTAAAAATGGCAGATCATCAAGAAAAAAAACAAGAAGATGTTGTTTACAGCAGCGGCAAAGCATATGGTCCTGCAAATACCGGTGATGAAACAAAAGTCGATGAAGGTATTCTTTTGCATGCTCTTTCCGAGCGTGAGAAGGCACTCGAATATTATGAAAAAATCATTGAACAAGAGCCTGAAAACGGGGACGCTTGGTATAACAAGGGACTGACATTGCATTCTTTAAACCGCTCTTACGAAGCCATGGATGCTTACGATATGGCTGTCCGATTAAACCCAAAAGACAGTGACGCTTATTACAACAAAGGTGTCATTCAAGCTGAACTTGGTTTGTTTAATGACGCTGTTGAAAGTTATGAAATGGCTTATGAAGCCGATCATGAAAATACGGATGCCCTTTACAACAAGGCAACCGCTTTTCTTCAATTGAAAAGATTTGAAGAGGCCGCTCAAATTTATGAGAGGTTACTTGAGATAGATAACAAAAACCTTGAGGCTGCTTATAATAAAGCGTTGGCAGAAGTCCAAATGGAAAAATATGATGAAGCCATTCGTTCCTTTGATTTGGTCATTCAAATCGATCCGACAAACAAAGAAGCTTGGTATGACAAAGGTCATCTGTTATTAAAAATCAACCAAACTCAAGATGCAAAAGAGGCTTTTAATATGGCTTTGAAATTAATTCCCGACCTTCCAAGCAATTGGTTTAGAATCGGCGGCATTTTTGCCGTCTCCGGCGAAAAACAAAAATCTTTGGAATACCTTCAAAAATCAATCGCTGACGACGAAGAAATGCGTCAATGGGCGATTGAAGATATCGATTATGAATCTTTATGGAATGATGACGATTTCAAAAAAATCATCTCAGCTCAATAATTTTGCGGCAGAGTGAGGTGAATTATTATGGCAAAAACAAACAAATCTCGATCCCAATTCATGTCCGAAGAAGTATTTTGGGATCTTATTGAGGAAACAAAATCCGACGATCCTCAAGACCAATTGGATCACCTGGTGGAACTTTTATCTTCCAAATCTGTTGAAGAAATTTTAGGATTCGATTACCGTTTAGACAAATTTTTGGAAAAGTCTTACAATCCTAATTTATGGGCGGCAGGCTACATTGTTTGTGACGGTATGTCCGATGATTCGTTTGACTATTTCAGAGCTTGGCTCATTTCTAAGGGAAAAGATGTTTATGAAAGCGCCCTTAAAAATCCCGATTCTTTAATCAACGTTTTTGAAAAAATGAATGAAACAGATTTTCCCGAAAACGAAGAAATCCTTTATGCCGGTTTGGATGCTTATGAACAAGTCACGGAAAAAGAGGACTTTTATGACGTCATCGACTCTTACGAAGACGATTTTCAAATCCTGGAAATCGAATTGAACTGGGATGAAGATGACCCCGAAACATTGAAAAACATCTGTCCGAAGCTTTTTGAACGATATTATGAAGAGCCGTTTTATTGAAATTTTTTGAATGATATGTATGAAGAGCCGTTTTACTGAAACTTTGTTCTCTTCATTCCTTTCACTTTATTCATCTCCTTCATTCTCTTCATTCTCTTCATTTCTTTTTATTTTCAGGCATTTTTGAGGAAACAATGGCAAAAGCAAAAAAATCACCCGATTTTTCGTATTCCGATTCAAGCGACTCTTGGGATTCGGTCTTGCCGCTTAAATTGTTGGAGTGGTATGACGCCTGCGGTCGAAATCTTCCCTGGAGAACACGCGGTGTTCATCCAAATCCCTACTTCGTTTGGGTTTCAGAAATCATGCTTCAGCAAACGACAGTCAAAACGGTTATTCCCTATTTTCATCGTTTTCTTGAAAAGTTTCCAAACATCAAGTCCCTTGCAAATGCAGATATTGAAGATGTTTTATTCATGTGGCAAGGATTGGGCTACTATACGCGTGCAAAAAAAATGCACGAATGCGCTCAATATTTGGTCAAGAATAACGGTGGGGTTTTCCCGGGCACCTATGACGGCTTATTAAAACTTCCGGGGATTGGCCCTTATACTGCCGCCAGCATTTCATCATTGGCATTTGATCAACCAAAAGCAGTTGTCGACGGCAACGTGATTCGTGTCATTTCAAGACTTTACGGCATTCGTGAAAGTACGGCAGAAAGTTTGCCAACCGTTACAAAAAATGCACAGTTTCTAATGCCGACAACGCGAGCCGCCGATTATACGTCTGCGATTATGGATTTGGGTGCAACCGTTTGTACGCCAAAAAACCCTCTTTGCAAATCATGTCCCTTTTCCAAGTACTGTATTGCTTTAAAAGAGAACACGATCAATGAAATTCCAAAAATTATCAAACTCCAAAAAGTCAAAAAAAGCGGTATTTTGTATTGGATTGAAAATGAAAACGGAGCTGTTTATATTCAAAAAAGGACAGAGAAAGGACTGCTTTCCGGACTGACCGAATTTCCATGGTATGCCAAAGAAGAATCCGAATCTTATGATGCAAAAGAAAAAACAGACTCTTATGAATCGGTAAAAAAATATTTTCCGATTCGGTCTGATTGGGAAAATACCGGAAAAAGTGTCAAGCACGTTTTTACACATATTGTTCTTCATTTGAATATTTACAAAACAAAAATCAATGATGCTGATTTTTTGGAACAATTCAAAGATGGAGAATTTGTTTTACCGGAAAATTTCAAAGATTATCCGTTTTCCACATTAATGAAAAAAGTCATTCATGAAATGGGAAAACGAAACAAAACCGAAAAACTGCAAAAAACCAAAGATTTGACTCAATTTTAATGTATTTTTTTCCAAACAAGGAATGAATTTATAAATTAAGTTTGCTATGTATCATCATCTATTCATCTCTGTTTGAAATTTTTATTCATTATCTGCATGGTGTATCAAATGATTACATGTTCGGCGCCCGGTAAAATTTTTCTCTTTGGGGAACATGCGGTGGTTTATGGAAAAACAGCCATCGCTTGCGCGATTGATATTCGAGCACATGTTTCTGTCGAAGAAGCACCCTCTGTTCAAATGAAAGGATCGGGGGCTGAAAGGGTTGAAATCAATCCCGGCAGGCACCCCTATATTTATGCGGTCATTGAGAGATTCAAAAACTTTACAGATCGTAAAGGTGTTTGCATTGACATTCATTCCGATATTCCTATCGGCTCGGGTCTCGGCTCCTCTGCGGCTGTTACAATTGCAACAATCAAAGCGTTGGATACTTTTTACGGCTCCAATTTATCTTTGGAAGACATTGCTCATATGGGTCATCAGATTGAAGCAGAAGTACAAGGTCGTGCCAGTCCGACAGATACATTTGTTTCCACTTATGGCGGCATGGTTCAAATTCCGGACCGCAAAAAAATCGGATACTATGACATGATGATTGTTGTTGGAAATACCGGCAAGTTTTCATCCACACGCAAAGTGGTCACAAATGTGGCGGCTTTGAGGGAAAGGCATCCTTCTGTTATCGGCCAAATTATGGATACAATCGGTCACCTTGCAGAAATCGGTGTTGATTATTTAAAGGACGGAGATTTTACAACCGTCGGAGAATTGATGAATATTAATCAAGGGCTTTTGGATTCGATCGGGGTCGGTTCAAAAGAATTATCCGAGCTTGTTTATACTTCTCGAAAAGCCGGCTCTCTCGGGTCTAAAATTACAGGCGCCGGCGGCGGCGGCTGTATGATCGCTCTTTGCGAGCATAAAAATCTCTCTCGTGTGGCTCATGCCATTAAACGAGCCGGCGGAGATTCTTTTATCTGCAGAACCACCAATTCCGGTGTCCGTATTGACAGTCGATGATAACTGTTTTTCAGGAAAATAAGCAAAAAAGATGTCAGAAATCAGCAAAAAGGATCTCAGAAATCAACAAAAAGGATCTCAGAAATCAGCAAAACCACCAAAAACACCAAAAAATCAGCAAAAACGATCAGAAACACTAAAAATCAGCAAACTCATCAAGGAAACACCAAGAAAATCAACAAAACCATCAAGGAAACATCAGGAAAATCATTATGCAATCTCATTCCGACATCACAGTTTTAAAAATCGGCGGCAGTGCCGTGACAGACAAAAATGCGGCGGCAGGCAAAGCCAAAGCGGATGAAATGAATCGAATTGCCAAAGAAATTTCCGGCTTTTCAGGAAAGCTTGTGATTGTTCATGGGGCAGGGTCATTTGGTCATGTTTATGCAAAACAGTATGGGCTCAATACAGGCTTTCATACGGAAGGGGTGCTTAAAACCCATGATTCTGTTCGTGAATTAAATGACATGATTGTCAAGACCCTTCGGCGTGAAAACATTCCGGCAGTTCCGTTAAATCCGTTTTCCTTTTCAATGTGTGATGACGGCAGACTGACATTTTTGTATACCGATCAAATTTTTGAAATGTTAAAACATGGGCTGGTTCCTGTTCTTCACGGCGATGTCTGTATGGATACACATCGTGGGGCTTGTATTTTATCGGGTGACCAATCTTTGCCTTATGTGGCAGCTGCCCTTCACGCAAAACGCGTCGGTCTCGGCTCGGCAACAGATGGCGTTTTGGATTCAAACAGCTGTACCATTCCAAAAATTACGCCAAAAACATTTGATTTATTTAAGAAACATATCGGAGGTTCGGCAGGAACGGATGTCACAGGCGGCATGCTTGGAAAAGTTTCTGAAATATTGGACCTTGCTGAAAAAACAGGCATCGAGTCATGCATTTTCAACGCAAATACGCCGGGAATGGTCTCGGATTATTTAAATGGAAAACGTGTCGGCACCATCATTTGTAGAGATTGAAAATCCTTATAATTTCCTCCCATTCTCATTTTTTCTTTTGTCCGATTTTGATAAAATTAGGTACTGTGCTGTGAAATTTATATACTATTACCGAGTAGGTTATGCATCTAATTATGTTTGATTCAAATTTTTATCTTTGTTTGTCATTTGTTTTTATTGAATAATGACTGAGAGGTTTTTAAAAATGGAGCATGAAACGTCACGCAGAAAAATAGAGCATTTGGAACTGTGTTCAAAATGCCATGTTGAAGCTAAACAGGCGAGCGCAGGCTTTGAAGATGTGATTCTTGTTCATCGAGCTCTACCGGAAATTTCAATGGGCCAAATTGATATGGCTGTTGAATTTTTTGGCAAACAGTTGGCTTTTCCGTTTTTAATTGCTTCTATCACAGGCGGTCACCCCGAAACAACCGCGATTAATGCGGCTTTAGCGGGTGCTGCAGAAAAAATGGGTGTCGGTATCGGCGTTGGCAGTCAAAGGGCTGCGATTGATGATCCCACTCAAATCGACTCTTTTAAGATCATCCGTGAAAAGGCGCCGACAACGTTTGTTTATGCGAATATCGGCGCGGCTCAGATCTCAGAGTACGGTGTTGAGCGCGTGAATCAATTGGTTTCCATGATCGATGCAGACGCAATTGCGGTTCACTTGAATTTCCTTCAAGAAGCCATTCAGCCGGAGGGGGATCGTGACGCAACAAGATGTTTGGACATGATTGAAACCATCTGTTCTGCATCCAGCGTTCCTGTCATTGCTAAAGAAACAGGCGCCGGTATTTCACGCGAGGACGCTTTGCTTTTAAAGAAAGCCGGTATCAGCGCCATTGATGTCGGCGGTGTCGGTGGAACCAGCTGGGCGGGTGTTGAAGTGTACCGAAGCCGACAAGAAAATGATTCATTATGCGCACATTTGGGCGAACTCTTTTGGGATTTCGGACTCCCCACCGTTTCCAGCCTTGTGGAATGTAAGGTCGCAGTCCCGTTAATTGCAACAGGCGGTGTCAGAACCGGTCTTGATGTTGCAAAATCCATTGCAATCGGAGCATCGGTTGGCAGCGCAGCTTTGCCGTTTGTGAATGCGGCATTTGAAGGTCAAAAAGCTGTTGAAAATGCCCTTTATGTCATTTCACAGGAATTAAAAGCGACCATGTTTTTGACGGGATGCTCAAATATCCAAGCGCTGTCTCAAGCACCGGCAGTGGTTGTCGGCAAAACATATGACTATTTGACACGCCGCGGTTTTAATGTCAACGATTACGCGAATAAAGAAATTCTCTAATGTCATTTTTCATCAAATCATCTCATTCATCAAATTCATTTGAATTTAAAAAAATAAAAATCAAATAAAATTAAAATGAATCAAAATAAAATCAATATAATACCAATATAATATCAAAATAAAAAAACCAAATTTTAAAGGAACTTAAAAGGAACAAAAAAATGGAAGATATAGGAATTGTTGCAGTCGGCGGCTATAATGAAATGGGCCGCAACATGACTGCCATTGTTATTGGAGAAGATATTATCATTTTAGACATGGGCATCCGTCTGGATCGTGTCCAAATCCATGAAGATGCGGAAATTGACCGCATGCACTCTCTTGAATTGATTAATATGGGTGCGATTCCGGATGATACGATTATGAGAGATGTCAACGGAACCGTGCGTGCGATTGTTTGTACTCACGGTCACCTCGACCACATCGGCGCCATTCCGAAATTGGCGCACAGATACAACGCGCCGATCATTTCAACGCCGTATACGACGGCATTGATTCGCCAGCAAATTGAGGAAGAAAAGAAGTTTAAAGTGAACAACCCGCTGATTTCTGTTCGCGCCGGTGACTCTTACGACATCACGGACACAATCCGCGTGGAATTTATCAGTATCCCGCATAGTATTATTGACAGCGTGATTGCTGTGATTCATTCGCCGTATGGTTCAATTATGTATGCCTGCGACTTTAAATTAGACCGTGCACCGACAATCGGCGCCTCTCCGAATTTCAAGGTTTTAAAGGAGCTTGGCAGAAACGGTATTTTAGCAATGATTACAGAAACCACAAACAGCAGTCGTTCCGGTAAAACGCCTTCCGAAACAATTGCCAAAGAAATGCTTCGTGATGTTCTTTTGGGAACAGAAGAATCGCATGTCGGTATGATTGTGACGACTTTTGCGTCTCACATCGCTCGTTTGAATGCAATTATTGAAATTGCTGAAGAAATGGGGCGCATTCCGGTTTTCATGGGGCGTTCGATGGAAAAATATCTCCTTGCAGCGCACGAACTGGGATTCGTCGCGCTTCCGGAAAATGTTGAAATTTACGGACAAAGAAAAGACGTGGACCGTGCTTTGAGAAAAATTATGACAGAAGGCAAGGAAAAATATTTGCCTGTCGTTACCGGCC
>WRNK01000052.1 GCA_009776675.1 Methanimicrococcus sp. | reverse complement strand
CGCAAAAGATGTCGAATCTCGTGTTCGTCAAATGAATCTTCAATTCCTGTCCGGACCGCTTGTTCGCGAACTTGTCAATTGTGTTCTATTGGAACGCAACCGCATAGAATGGCGCAATGTTATGACGAGAGTCGGCGCTTCCGTTTATGACGCTTGTGAAATTGATTCAGGTCTTGGTTTTGAATCCCACGACAACGCCAATCAACTGGATAATGCTGAAACATCTCACAAAAAGAAAGCGGACAAAATGTCCAAAGAACAAAATCTTTTGCTCATGCCCGGTGAGTTGGCTGACCTTCACTTAAACGGTGATTTCCATATTCACGATTTGGAATACTTCGGAACACGTCCGTTTTGTCAAGACTGGGATCTCCGATATTTCTTTTACTACGGTTTAATGCCTGACGGTGTCGGCATCCAGTCCAGCGTTGCCGGTCCGGCCATGAAAGCGGAAGTTGCCATACTGCACGCCGTCAAAGTCATGGGGTCGGCACAGACAAACTTTGCCGGCGGCCAGGGTTTTTACAACTTCTTAACCTTCCTTGCACCGTATTTTGTTGACAAAACAGACAAGGAACTTGAGCAGCTCATGCAGATGTTTGTTTATGAAATGATGCAGATGATGTGTGCGCGCGGCGGCCAGACGGTTTTTTCGTCGGTTCAGCTGTCGCCCGGGGTTCCAAAACTCTGGCGCAACAAGCCGGTCATTGCCATGGGCAAAATTTGGGATGGCGAAAATGCCAAACTTTGGACATACGGCGAACTTGAAAAAGAAGTTCGTAAAGCGTTTAAAGCTTTGATGGTCGTGATGCTTCAAGGCGATGCTTGGGGCAAACCCTTCAGCTTCCCAAAGCCCGAAATTTCCATTGAGCCGGACTTTATGGAAGAAGACGAAGCCTTCAATGCCAAAAACCCCGATGTCTTGTCTTACAAGGCTTTATACCGCTTAACGTTTGAATTGGCAGCCAAATTTGGAACGCCGTACTTTGACAACCAAATTCCCGAATACCGCGGTGCCGGTGACGGCATCAGCTGTTACCAATGCTGTGCTTACCAATTTTCCGCCAACCCCGAAGATGATGTTCAATTTGATGACAAATTATACTTCCGAGACGGCAAACACTTTTCAATGGGCTCTTGGATGGTCATGTCCTTAAACTGCCCGCGTGCTGCTTACAAAGCCAATCACGATGATGAAAAGTTGTTGGCAGAATTAAAGTATTTGATGAACAAGTCCGTGGAAGTTTTCCGTGTGAAAAAGAAATGGATGGATCACTTGTTAGACTGCAACCGCATTCCGTTTGCTTCCATGACCCCAAAGGATCCAAACACAGGAAAACTCGGAACCGTTGCTGTTGATTTCAGCAGTTTGGTCTACACCATCGGCGTTGTCGGCATTAACGAAATGGTCAAGTACCACACAGGTCATGCCATTCATGAATCCAAAGATTCCTACAAATTCGCCATTCGCATCATGTACGAGATGAAGATGTACGCACAAAAGCTGTCTACAGATGCCGGCATTACAATTGCCCTTGCCCGAACGCCGGCTGAAACCACCGCTCAAAGATTTGCTGTCTCAGACTTGCTGCACCCAGAATATGCAGAAAAGGCAGAAAAGAACATGAACGGCGATGTGGAGCTGACCAAAAAAGAATTTGGCAGTTCTAAAGATTTACCAGTTTACTACACAAACGGGACACACATCCCGCCGGGGGCGGACATTTCAGTCATCGAACGCATCAATTATGAACAAACCTTCTTCCCGATTGTTGACGGCGGAAATATTCTTCACATTTGGCTTGGCGAAGGCGTTCCCGACCCTGACGGACTTCAGGAAATGGCCATGCACATTGCCAAAAATACACACACCGGCTACTTCGCTTTCACACGCGACATGACGGTTTGCAAAGACGAAGGCTACGTTGCCTCCGGAATAAAAGAATGCTGCCCGAAATGCGGCTCCTCAAACATTGATCACCTCTCACGCATCACTGGATACCTGCAGTCTGTAGACGGCTGGAACGCCGGCAAAAAGCAAGAGCTGATCGATAGAACACGAACTGATCCGAGAAACATGCGCATTTAAACCTCTCCGGCAAAATCTGCACGTTTTATCGTTTAAAAAACGAAGCCACGTCTCTTTTCCAACCTTCCGGTTTGAAAGAAATGCGACGGTTGTCGTGTCGGGGGAATATTTTTCCCCCAACCTATTTTTTTTTAAAAAACATGAAAATCGTTTTTTTCGGATGGCTTACTTTTGGGCAAATTTTTGTTTTTCATACAAAGCCGATTTTTAACCATTTAAAGAATTTGAGAATTTATCTTTTAGATTTACTAATTTAGAGGCGTAAATCTCTTTTAATTCATCCTCTTTTAATGGGCATTCAATCAGTCCTTCAAGTTGTTCTTTTGTAAGCAATAATTGTTTTCTCATAGGGGATAAAAGTTCAGAACCATAGTCTTTTGCTCCATGGCTTACAAATGTTTTAATTGGTGTTCGAGCTCCATTCATATAAAAATAATAAAAATGATGGTCCCCCTCTTTTTTTTTAAACCCTTTTTGGAGAAGTGATGAGGTTATTTCTCTGCTTCTATATGGAGGTGCCATTAGAATTCCTCCAGGTATTTCTGAAGAAGTTTTTTAAATAGGATACCCGTTTCATGCAATGTCGATTCGTCTTCCAGAACAAAATCTTTCCACAATATTTGTAATTGTTCTTCGATGTCTGTTTTTGCTTTTTTCAGTTCTTTATGATATGAAAAAATATCAAAAACATCATTTTCTATAAAATACAAATCTTCTTCAAAACTGACATTGAATTGGATCGGCTTTATTATTTTCAAATTGATTCCGGGGTCTGTAAATTGTTCCAGATAAAAAATGTCCTGCGAGATCATATTGTTTTTTTCTGAAAAGGGTATAAATTTTAATGCGTTCTCTTTTAAATCTGTATTTTGGTGGCATGCATATTGTTCTCCTTCTAAAGTCTCTGCAACGATCATCTTCTCTTTTTTGGAAGGATTTGATGTCAGTTCTTCGTCTGTCATAATTTTGCATCCGTCTTTTGATAAACATTATACTGCTGTTTACGAAACTATTTTAACATTTTTATTTTTGTTAAAAACGAAAATTTATAAACGTTTTAGCAGATTGATTGCTTTTTTCTTCCTTTTTCCATTTCTTTTTCTTTAGTAGTTTCACTCTGCGAATTGATTATTTATAAGAAGAATCATAAAGAAACTGCAAGTTATTTTAAAAAAAGCGGACAAAAACACGAGGGAGAACGATGACCGACCAACAATTTATCAAACATCCTCTCATTTTGGAAAATGTTGTTGAGCAGCGCATGTATCAGCTCAATATTGTCTCTGCTTGTACTAAAAAAAACTCTCTTGTTGTTCTTCCGACGTCTCTTGGAAAAACGATTGTTGCTCTTTTAATTATGGTCATGAGGCTGGAGCGTGTTGGCGGAAAGGTCTTGCTGCTTTCTCCAACCAAACCGCTTGTTCAGCAGCATTATGATTTCTTTTCACGTGTGATGAAATTAGAAGAAGGAAAAGTGAAAGCCTTCACGGGAAGTCTTGTTCCCGAAAAAAGAAAAGACATATGGCTTGAAACAGATGTGATTATCTCAACGCCTCAAGTTATTGAAAACGATTTAATGAATGGTCGAATTTCATTAAAAGATGTCTCTTGTATCGTTTTTGATGAAGCCCACCGAACTGTCGGAAATTATGCTTATACCTATATTGCAGAAAAATACACGAAAGATGCTGATAATCCATTGATTTTAGGAATTACGGCAAGTCCCGGAAGTGAAAAAGAAAAAATTGACGACGTCTGCCAAACGCTTTGCATTGAAAATGTTGTTGTTAAAACGGAAGATGACCCCGACATTAAGCCTTATGTTCACAAAAAGGACGTGGAATGGCTCTCCTTGGAATTACCTAAAGAGTTGGCAGAAATTCGAGAATCATTAAAAAAGATATTGGATGAAAGGTTCCGAAAGCTTGTTGAATATGGCTACCCCTTGGATACCAGATCTGTTACAAAAAAAGATTTGCTGGCGCTTCAAGATCGACTTGCCGGCGAAGCAAGAAGTGAAGCTGCCGATCCAAATGTGTATAATGCCGTTTCTGTCGTGGCAGAAATTATGAAAATTGAACATGCCGTCGAATTGGTCGAAACGCAAGGTGCAAAACCGTTATTATCTTACTTAACAAAGATGGATGAGGAAGCCGCATTATCATCCGCAAGCAAAGCTGTCAAGCGGCTTGTCAATGATTTATATTTCAGACAAGCTTTGAATCTGACAGAAAAATGTGAAAGAGAACACCCGAAATTTTATGCCGTTCAAAAAATTGTATCGGAACAATTAACAAAATATCCCGATTCTAAAATTATTGTTTTTACAAACTTTCGAGACACAGCAAATACTGTCAAAGAGGCTTTGGAAGAAATCAAATCCGTGCGTCCGGTTCGTTTTGTTGGTCAAGGCTCGCGTTATAAAGATAAAGGGCTGACACAAAAACAGCAAACCGAAATTATTGACCAATTCCGAGCCGGAGAATACAACGTCCTCATTGCAACATCCGTCGCCGAAGAGGGACTTGATATTCCTGCAACGGATATGGTTTTATTTTACGAGCCGGTTCCATCAGAAATTCGAAGCATTCAGAGAAAAGGCCGAACCGGTCGTTTCCAAACAGGCCGTGTCATTGTTTTGATTACAAAGGGAACTCGTGATGAATTTTACCGCTGGAGCAGCCAGAGCAAAGAGAAAAAAATGCTTTCTGAAATGAAAAGTTTGCAAAAAAGTTATGCTTCCTCCTCTGCCATCAAAAAACCGGATGAACCTCAAAAAACATTTTTTGATTTTGAGAGAGAATTTAAGAAAAAATATGAAAATGTGCTCTCTTTTGAAGAAGGAAGAAGAGAAGAAGAAAAGGAAAATGAACCTGAAACGGAAACAAAATCTGATATTGGAGAAAATTTCGATTTGCCTGCCAGAGAAAAAGCGTTCTCCAAAAATTTCACAAAAGCGGAAGAAGATAATAGTGAAAATGAAATTGAAAATGAGATCGAAAACAAAAATGAGCCTCTGAAAATCTTAGCGGATGTTCGGGAACTCAAAAGCGGTGTTTTGCGGCATTTGGAATCCCAAGGCGTTTTTTTGAAAACGGCAAAACTGGAGGTGGCCGATTATGTGATCAGCGATGAGATGGCTGTTGAAAGAAAGAGTGCCGCCGACTTTTCTGCTTCTTTGATTGACGGCAAACGCAATCTTTTTTCACAGCTGGTTGATTTGTCGCGCGCCTACAAAAAACCCGCCCTTATTGTTGAAGGCGAAGAAGAGATCGGCAGCAAAATCAATCCGAATGCCATCAAAGGCGCCTTGCTTTCCATTGAAATGGATTTAAAAGTTTCCGTCTTTTACACAAAAAACGAAGAAGAAACCGCTCTCTTACTCAAAATGATGGCAAAAAGAGAACAAATCGATGAGAAAAAAAGCATCAACCTGCATGGTAAAAAACCGGCAAAAACAACAAGTGAGCAGCAAGAATACCTCTTATCCTCCATCTCAGGCGTCGGTCCAAACGCCGCCCGCCTCCTCCTCAATGAGTTTGGTTCCTTGACCAACATTTTTAACGCAACTGAAGAAGATTTGTGCAAAATAAAAGGGATTGGGAAAAAGACGGCACAAAGAATTCGAGATGTAATGGAAGCAGAATACAAAAAATAAAAACCAACGGCTTATTTTTGCCATCGGGTGCAGTTGTCGAGAAACCCTCGACAACGGATTTTTCATTTAAGAAAGTTGATTTATCAATTCTAAACCTTTTTCAATGATTTCCAAACTTTCAAAAATACGGCGCGAATCTGTTTCATTTTGCATATCTTCCGCAACCGCTGTTATTTTTTGAAGAATTAATTCTTTCAAAAGTGTTTCATTATTGTCATCGGAAACAATCGGCTTTGAAACGTCTCGAACTTTCTTCTTTTCAACCTCACTTTTTTCAGACTTCACGCTTTTTTCAGCCCGTTCACTCTTTTGTTTTGATTTTTCAGCTGAAACGGCAGCTGCTCCTTTTGGTGCCGAAGCTTCAATACCGCTGCAAACCGGACAAATAACATCCCCTTTAAAACGAAACAGCGGCGCATTGCAATTCTCACAGTGTTGGGCAAGCATCGTACCGCCGTTTTCAAGGAAACGGGCAATTTTTTTAACATTTTCATCAGAATCCATCATTTCACCATTTTTTTCTTTTTCTTTTTTCCTTTTCTTTCATAAGACATAATTCTTTTTCAAATAAACAAATTAAAAGTATTTAAATTTGAAATGAATGTGTTATAAAAATAAAATCAAGGTAAAATTTAAATGAGTGAGAACTCTACACTATGTTTAATTCAAAAATGACTTCTTTTATGAATTAAAATTAATAACCAAGGTCATCCGAATCAATAAATGATTTTGGTTGAACTTATCGCAGGTGAAAATTATGTCAGCTTCTGAATATCAAAAAACGATTGATCAGTGCATTGTAGAATTAGATATGATTGCAAACGATACGTCTGTCCCAAGAAACATCAGACGTTCCGTCACTGAAATTATCGACGTCTTAAAAAACGAAAACCAACAACTCTTCTTACGTGCCGCATCGGGATTAAAAACGCTTTCCGATGTCAGTTACGACCCAAATCTTCCAATGCATACCGGAACATTGATTTGGAGCATTCTTGGAAAACTCGAAACAATTCCGCCGGAAATTTAATTTTTACATTTTCAAATCAAAAGAGGTAAAAGAAATGAAAAAATTATTGAAACTGCTGCTCATTATTTTGATTCCGCTTGCCATCATTGCGATATTGTACTACCTGAAATATGGATGCTGTTGCGGTGAAAAATGCGGAAAAAAGAAGAAAAAACATTGTTTTTAAATGAACATGTTTTTAATGAAAAAATAAAAAATAGAATGCTGAAAAACACAGCATCTTTTTTTAAATTATTAATGCTTAGACGCATAATGCGCGAAAATAAACTCGCGCATCAATTTGGCTGCCAAAACAGCGGAGATGCTGTTATCATATTCCGGTGCGATCTCAACGACATCAAATCCGATTGTATAAGGAGCCGTTTGGCGCAAAACTTCACGGACATCGCGGTCTGTCATTCCAAACGGTTCAGGCGTTCCAAGCCCTGCACAATAAGCCGGATCAATGGCGTCCATATCAAGTGACAGATAAATGTGTTTGCTGTCAAGGTATTTCAGCGCTTCTTGAATCACTTTTGAAATCCCCGTTTCATAAACATCATCGGCGGTATAATATTTCACACCGGCTTTACGGGCATAATCCCATTCTTCTTTTGCACCGCTTCGGATGCCGATGGAGACATATTTTTTTGTGATGTTTTCTAAAATATGATGAGAAACACAAGCGTGGTTATTTTTCAGCCCTCGAAAATCTTCCCGAAGATCAAAATGCGCATCCAACACAAGAACCGCAAAATCGTCTTTGTCATCACACGCGTCATAACATGCTTTAATCGGCGCGTATGACAAGGAGTGTTCGCCACCCATCATAATCGGAAATTTGCCGTCGGCAACAATTCTTTGGACATCTTCGTAAATCCACTCCAACGTTTCATCAATATTGGCAGAAACCAAAACGTTTCCCGCATCGCAAATCGGCATATACGTCATATCCAGATCATATTTCGGATTGTAAGGCTCAAAGTTGGCGGAGACTTTTCTCATCTCATCCGGCGCCCAGCGGCTTCCGGCACGAAAAGAAGACGTATTATCAAAAGGAGCCCCGAATATAACATAATCGGCGTCATCATATTCATAATTTGCATCACAAAACGTTGTCGGTATAAACATT
>WRNK01000051.1 GCA_009776675.1 Methanimicrococcus sp. | reverse complement strand
AGGATTGGAAGTGCAATTGAATAATAGACCAAGAAAGTGCTTGAATTACATGACGCCTATTGAAATCATGAAATTATGCACTTCTTGATTGAAGATAGGATCTAAAACTTTTCCATCTTAATCAAAAAATCATAATTTCATGATTATGACAATACAGACAGAAGTCAAAAACGAAATAAAAAAAAGAAGGGGAAAAAAAGAGAAAAATTAAAAAAAAGAGACGGCTGACTTAATAGTCCCCGTTTAACTTGGATTTTCGAACCCATTTGTAGTCTCTTAATTTTGCAGACCTTCCAAAACCGCATGCAGTACATTGTTTGGTATGGATATTGAATGATGTGCTGCCGCATCTTCTGCATTTCATATGTGTTCGTTTTTGTCTTTGACCCATTGAGGGCGTTCCTTTAACCATAATTCTTCACCTGTAAATAATTTGATAAAATTGATTTTAAATTGAAAAATAGAATCAAATGAAATTATCATCATCATTCTATTTCATTAGGGGGAAACATAAACAATGTTGTCTCCTCTGACAACAATACTGGTGTATTTTCTGACACTTACGCCGTCTTTTAATTCTTCCGCATTATCCAGAACAAGGTTCATGTGAAGATCGTAGCCTTTCAATTCTCCTCTGAATTCACGACCGCCTTTCAAGCGTGCAATAACCGGCTTGTTTAAAGCCTCATTCAAAATATCAAGAGGTCTGTTCGTCATAATATTTCCCTTCATATTGAAAAGGTATTTTTCAAAGAAAATACTCTATTTTAAAGTTTAAATGATCAGATCAAACCAACGATGGTTGAACCGTTTTATTTCCATTTTTGGTCAAAGACCGCGGATTATAATCTGTGTAAGAATTGAATGATGATATTTAAACATATCTGTTATAACTGTTTGCCTAAATCTAAATTGAAATCAAATTTAAATCAAATTTAAAATCTAAATATCAAAATTGCAGAACACTTATAATGAGTATATCTTATAAAAAGTTGAGGATTAATGCGGCAAACTCTCAGACTAGAGACAAAAAATAAAGATGATGAAAAATAAAGAAGACAGAAAATAAAGAAGACAAAAGATAGGAATAAAGGATAAAGAAGACAAAGGAATAGAGAAATAGAGAGAGGACAAAACATGACAGAAAAGAAAAAATGTGTGATGACAATTGCCGGCAGCGACTCCGGCGGCGGCGCCGGCATTGAAGCTGATTTAAAAACGTTTGCTGCACTTGGTGTTCACGGAACGTGCGTCCTCGCCTCCGTCACATCGCAAAACACAACCGGCGTTCAAGCCGTTTTTGATATTCCGATTGAAACGATTGGTACGCAACTGGATTCGATTTTGTCTGATTTTAATGTGGCATATGCCAAAACCGGTATGCTCTCCTCACCTCAAATCGTCACATTTGTTGCAGAAAAAATCAAAGAACATAAAATCCCCCTCATTGTAGATCCTGTTATGGCAGCTGAAGCCGGCGGCGAACTGCTTCAAAAAGAGGCTGTTCAAATGCTCGCCAAAGAATTGCTTCCGGCAGCGTTTGCCGTAACACCAAATGTCTTTGAAGCCGAAATCCTCTCCGGCATGACGATTCAAACCACCGAAGATGCCAAAGCGGCGGCTCAAAAAATTGCAAAAAGCGGCGTTTCCTATGTCATCGTCACCGGCGGTCATTTAGAAGCAACAGACATTGTTTATGATTCCAAAAAAGATGAATTCACGCTTCTTCACGGCACTTTTGTCAAAGGCGGAACGCACGGAACCGGCTGCACCTATTCTTCCGCCCTGACGGCTTATCTGGCGCGCGGCTATCCTCCAAAACAAGCCTGCCGTTTGGCAAAAGAATTTGTCGTCCATGCAATTCTTTATTCCGAGCGCGTCGGCGGCGGCGTCTCACCGGTAAACCCGATCGGAAGCACCGTTATTAAAAGCATGCGTGCCAATATTATTGAAAACATTTTAACCGCTTATGATGTTTTAAAAGCCGATCCGCTTTTTCCGGAGCTTATCCCTGAAGTCGGAACCAACATCGCCATGAGTTTGCCCGACATTTTCAAAAACACAGTCCATAACGATTATTATGCCTCCAAAATGTATCCAAATCAGCAAGCTTGTCAAACAGAAAATACATACGACAGTTTTGGAACATTTTTATCGGCAACAGCCGCCTTCCCGGGTCGAATCCGTAAAGTCAAGGACAAAACAGGAAAGTTAACGGCAGAAAGCATCGGAACACCGGCTTTTGGTTCCGGTTCCAACCTCTCCAAAGTTATTCGGTCTGTCCAAGAATTTGATGAAACCGTCTGTGCCTGTATTAATTTAAAATATTCCCCCAAAATTATTGAAAGCTGCCAAAATGCAGGTCTGACCGCCCCCTCGTTTATCAGAGATGATGAGCCAAACGATTTTGACGCAGCAAAAGAATGGGGCACATGGTCCGTTATTGAAAAGACACAACAGGTTCCCGACATTGTTTATGAAACCGGCGGTTTTGGAAAAGAAGGCGTTCTTCGTGTTCTTGGGACAGATGCGTTTGATGCGGCTTATAAAGTGATTCGGATTTGTAATGAAATGAGAAAGAAATAAAAAAGAAATGAGAAAGCGTAACGAAACCGTCTCACAATTTTTTTATCATATAAGTCCCGTCAAATTCATACCCGTATTTTCGATAATATTCACGAACCCCGATACCGCTGATCACGGCGATTTTTTCAAATCCACCGTCTGACACTATTTCTTCGGCTTTTTGAAGCAGCTCTTTTCCATAACCGCGGTGCTGCCAGGCACGGCTGTTATCCGCAAGCGGTGCGGAAAGTGTCTCTGCGGTTTCGCCAATCGGCGTGAGTGCCCCGTAAACGTGAAGTTCGCGAACCATCGCCGTGTTTTTTATCTCGGGGCGGTGGGGCGAATTTAAAAAACGAAGTCGAAGGAATCCGATCAAAACATCGGCTTTCAAGTCTTCAAAGGATATGAAATGCTCTAAACCGCCGCAAGAATCATATTTTTCAACGAGCAGCTGAATGTTTTCCGGTAGAGGCGAATTGCCTTTTAAAATATTGTGACCCACTTCCCGACAGCGGATACATTTGCATTTGCCGCCGCGGGCGTGAAGAAGATCTTCGGCATTTTGACGCAAATTGCTTTTTTGAATGCCGGCTAAAATTTGATCGGCGGGAATATCCCGCTGAATACGCTGAAGGCGCGTCCATTTCGGCAAAAGTTCTTTGATTTTGGAAATAAGCAGGGGACCGTTTTCATCATCAAGGGGTTTATATTCTCCGTTTTGCCACATCTCGCACAATTTTGTCCCTTCCGTAACGAGCGTCGGATAAATTTTCAAATAATCCGGCTTAAAATCAGGATTTTCAAAAAGCATTTTAAAGCCGAGGACATCCCGATCCATATCGGTATCAAACAATCCGGGCATCATGTGAAAACCGACTTTAAAGCCGCTGTCACGCAGTCGGCGGTTGGCGGCAGCCGTTTCTGAAACGGTGTGACCGCGATTCATTTTCAAAAGGACATCTTCAAAAACACTTTGAACGCCGAGTTCGACTTTTGTGCCGCCGAGTTTTAAAAATTCATCAATGTGCTCTTCTTTTGCCCAGTCCGGGCGGGTTTCCAGTGTCATTCCGACATTTCGGACATAAGCCGTTTCATTCGCTTTTTGGACATCTTCTAAGGAAATGTAGGCAGATTCCGGCGACGTGCCGCAAGATGCAGCAGATTGCTGCCATTTTTTTCCGACAGAGGCGCCATGATTCTTGTATTCTTCAGATTCCTCAGATTTGCCGCAGCCGTCATATTCATCGTAATCGTTCATGGCTTCCAAACAACGTTTGACGAACCATTCTTGATAATCAATGGAGCGTGCCGAAAATGTCCCGCCCATGACAATAAGTTCGGCTTTTGAAACATCGTGACCGATTGTGTTCAGCTGCTTTAGGCGAGAGCTGACTTGCTGGTATGGGTCAAAACGAAATTCAAAGGCACGCATCGCTGCCGGCTCTCGTCCCATATAGCTTTGAGGCGAGTGAAAAGTTGAGTCCGGTCCGCCCGGGCAGGGCAGGCATTTGCCGTGCGGGCAGGGGGCAGGCGAAGTCATTGCAGCCAAAACTGCAACGCCTGAGATTGTACGCACCGGTTTACGCTGCAAAATATCCCGAACCGCTTTTTTCTCATCAGGATTTCCGCTAAGAATGATGTCGCCATTGCTTGGAAGTGAGCTGAGTTTGTATCTTTTGCATATCTTTTTTTTCACTTGAGCCAATTCTTTTTCCGATTCGATTTCACCGGACATGACCGATTGAAGAATCTCTCGGCAGGCTTGATTAAAAAGGTCATCAGATATATCGAATTCTTGTAAGCTCATCAAAATCACTGTTAAAGTTGAAGTTGTTCGATTTCATTCACATTCAAATAGATATATAAGTTCTGTGACAATAGAATAAAAACATAAACGTCATAAATGAACGTAAAACACAATAAGCAAATATAAAACGCCATGAGTAAACGTAAACATTATAAATAAAAAAGGAAAAAAGGTTAAAACGAGTTGATATCATGAAATTCGGTATTGAATTTGTCCCGAATGAACCGACCGGCAAAATTGCATCTTATGCAAAAGCGGCAGAAGAATATGGATTTGAATATGTGTGGGTGACAGACCACTACAACAACCGTGAACTGTATTCTACCCTTTCTGTCTTAGCGATGGCGACAAACAAAATTCATATCGGCGCCGGTGTTACAAACCCGTATACTCGAAATCCGGCGGTGACGGCTTCGGGTATTGCTTCCGTTCATGAGCTTTCGGGGGGGCGTGCATTGGTCGGGATTGGACCGGGCGACAAACTCACATTTGAAGCTTTGGGAATTGCGGCAGAAAAACCTCTTGGTACTGTCAAGGAGACAGTGATCGTTCTTCGAGAATTGCTTGCCGGCAATAAAGTTTCATTTGACGGCGAAATCATTCAACTCAAAAATGCTCAAATTTTTGCAGACAAAAAAACCGCCGCTAAAACAAAAATTCCTATTTACATCGGGGCTCAGGGTCCGAAAATGCTTGAAATGGCCGGTGCGGTCTCAGACGGTGTTTTAATTAACGCCTCACATCCCGATGACTTTAAATCCGCTGTGATCCAAATTAAAAAGGGCGCCGAATCTGCCGGACGAGAGTTTCAGGAGATTGATATTGCGGCTTATACATGTTTTTCAATTGATGAAAATGTTGAAAAGGCATATTCTGCGGCAAAACCGGTTGTCGCCTTTATCGTTGCCGGTGCTGCGGATGTTTTGCTGCAGCGGCACGGTTTGTCTTTGGAAAGCAAAAAAGAAATTGCAGACGCCATCTCATACGGACGCTTTAAAGATTTAAATACGCTTGTGACCGATAAAATGGCTGACAAATTTTCGGTTACGGGCGATTATGATATCTGCTTGAAAAAAGCAAAAGAACTCGAAAAGGCGGGTGTCACGCAGATCGTTGCCGGCTCCCCGCTTGGTCCAAACAAAGAAAATTCCATAAAAATGATCGGAAAAATAATTGAGGCATTTTAATGATTCGCGCATTCTATGTCGGGCGTTTTCAGCCCTACCATTTGGGACATGACAAAATAATTAAAACAATTGCAGAAGAAGTCGATGAAATTGTAATTGGTATTGGCAGTGCTCAAAAAAGCCACTCCACACGCGATCCGTTTACTGCGGGAGAGCGCGTGGAGATGGTTCTAAAGGCTCTGGAAGACTTCCCGATTCGCCACTACATCATCCCTCTTGAAGATGTTGAATACAACTCTTTATGGGTCTCCCACGTCAAGTCCATGTCTCCAAAGTTTGACATCGTTTATTCCAACAATCCGCTTGTCATACAGCTATTCATGGAAGCCGGCATCGAAGTACGCCGCCCTGCCATGTATGAACGAAATATTTATTCCGGAACAGCTGTTCGCCAATCCATGATTGACAGCAAAAAGGGGGAGTGGGAAAAATTTGTTCCACCAACAGTTGCGGGTGTGATCCGCAATATCGACGGCATTTGCCGCATTAAAAGAGTATCGGGTACCGACCGATAATCTTTTTTTATTTTTAATTTAAAATCAGCAACCCGAAATTTTGGGTCAAATCGGCATTTATTTAAAAAATTGTGTGGCCTGATTCTTAAAAACAGAACGGATTTGAATTTTTGCGATCATCGGGCAACTTTGTTGTTTAAAAAATGATAAGCCATTTATGATGAATACAAAGATTATGAGAGGAATAACCAAACGATGGTGTGTTGTTTATTTGGTTATTCCTGTCATAGCCTCTAAAAAACAAACAAAGATAAGAATACCCTATCCTGAAAAATAAGATCATGAGGGGAATAACTAAACGAATGTGTGTGCTTATTCAGTTATTCCCCTCATGGCCTCTTTAAAAAACAAAGACAGGAATGTTCTATTTTGAAAGATAAGATCATGAAAGAAATAACCAAATTGATCGTGTGTGTGTACCTTTGGTTATTCCATGACCTCATCTTTCAAAAATGAGTGAAGAAGAGAGGGTCTTCTTCACTCGTTTTTATGGAACAGATCGTGAGAAGAATGACCAAACTATGGTGTTGCTCGTTTGATTATTCCCGTCATGATCTATTTCAAAAATGAAAGAAGGAGGAGGTATCTCCTTCATTCACCATCGTTTTTATTGAAGGAATGAGAGAAGAAGAAATCATCTTCTTCGCCCATTATCATTTTTCATTGAAGACTCGGTCACCATATTTTCTCCGATACATAAACAGGATGATATCAAGGACGATGAGCGAAATCAATATGAGAGATGTCACCCAACTTGCTTTTTGAGGAGTATCATCTATTTTGCTGTTGTTGGAGGCATTGCTATCGTTGACACGAATATCATCAGGCTGTGGTTCAGGCTGCGGGTCAGGTTGCGGGTCGGGCATTGCACCGCCGCCGAATGGAACAATCGTTGCATTGCCAAAGCCGGTGCCCGGTGGTCGAACAGGCTGTTCCAGAACATCAGCAATACCGTTGCTGTTTTCATCAAAGCCCCAAACGGCATAGACATCAGCATTAGCTGAGATGTAAATTTGCGTAATGGTAATCGGAGCTGTGTCGTTTCGGAGGTAAGTGGTGAGATCCTGTGATGCCGTCCAGCCGATGAAAACCACATCAATACCACCGACCTGAGCATGAGTCGGGGCAGTGGTAGAGAGAGTATAGATTTTGTTGTCAACCAGAGTCGTAACGGGGTTTGGAATCGGACCGGTGCCTGCATTGCCGCCGTTGAGGTCGTAATTCAGGCTGTATTTTGGATCCAAGATATCAGCAACACCATTACCGTTTTCATCATAGCCCCAAACCGCATGAACTATGACATTCGCACCATTAATATTGACATTCGGAATGGTGATCGGAGCAGTGGTATCATTCATTCTGTAGATAGTATTGTCCTGCGTAGCTGTCCAGCCGATGAAGACAATACCACCCGTGCGAGTCGGAGCGGTGGTGGAAAGAGCATAGGTACCATTGACATGGACAACAGAGTTCGGGCTGGGACCGCCCGTGCCGCCGTTAAGGTTGTAAGTGAGTGTGTATTTTCCTTCCAAAATATCGGCAACATTGTCACTGTTTTCATCATAGCCCCAAACAGCATAGACGGTAACGTCCGTGTTGACAATATCAACAATTGGCGTTATGGTTACCGGCAAGGTGTCCGTCTTGCTTAGGATGGTGGCAACATTTGTGGTGCTCCAGCCAACGAAGACAACATCAATACCGCTGTCCGGTACATGAGTGGGTAATGTGGTGGTATTGAGAACATAGCCGTTTTGAACAGCTACATTTTCAGTGGCAGGACCATCGCCGTTACCGCCGTTATCGTTGTAGATGACATCCCAGTAGGTATCAAGGACGTCAGGCCTGCCGTTGCCATCTTCATCA
>WRNK01000050.1 GCA_009776675.1 Methanimicrococcus sp. | reverse complement strand
CCCTACAAAAACATCANCCCCGATGAAGCTGTTGCTGTCGGCGCTGCCATTCAAGCCGGTGTTCTGTCCGGCGACATCAAGGATATTTTACTCCTCGACGTCATTCCGCTCACACTCGGTATTGAAACGCTTGGCGGTGTTTCAACACCCCTTATTGAGAGAAACACAACAATTCCGACAAAGAAGAGCCAAATTTTCTCAACCGCCGGCAACAACCAAACCTCTGTTGAGATTCATGTCCTTCAAGGAGAGCGCTCTGTGGCTTCCGGCAACAAGACCCTTGGCAGATTCATTTTAGACGGTATTCCGCCGGCACCCCGCGGCATTCCTCAAATTGAAGTGACGTTTGACATTGATGCAAATGGTATTCTTCACGTTGACGCCAAAGACCTCGGCACTGGCAAAAAGCAGTCCATTACGATTCAAAAACCGGGCGGACTCTCGGATGACGAAATCGACCGCATGGTCAAAGACGCCGAACTTCACGCCGAAGAAGACAAGAAAAAGAAAGAAGAAATCGACATTCGCAACAGCGCCGATTCCCTCTTAAACGCTGCCGAAAAAGCCGTATCTCAAGCTCCTGAAGATCTTGGCATTACTGCCGATCAAAAAGAAGCCGCAGAAAAGGCAATGGCTGAACTCAAAACTGCTCTTGAAGGCACAGATATTGCTGTCATCAAAGCAAAAACCGAAGCCCTCGAAACTGCCATCTATCCGATAACAGAAGCTCTTTACAGAAAAGCTTCAGAAGCTGCTCAAGCTCAGTCTCAGCAAACACAAGAAAACGCCGACGCTGACGAACCAAAACGCAGCAGCGATGATGCAGTTGATGCAGATTTTGAAGAGCAAAAGTAAGTAAAAATAAGAAACAAAAGTAAATAAAAGAAATAATGAAAGGCGGGATTTTCCCGCTTTTTTGTTTTTCGTTTTGAGTTGCCTTTCGGGTCAATATATTTTTATCGGATGCCTTGTTATCTCAACTCATTTGGTATAAATTCATATTTTCAAGTTTGATGATGTTTGATTAGGATTTTTATGACAACAAATAGAGATTATTACGAAATCCTCGGTGTAAACAAAACCGCAACAGATGATGAAATTAAAAAAAGTTATCGTAAGCTTGCCATGCAATATCACCCGGATAAAAACGACTCTCCCGACGCCGAAGAAAAATTTAAGGAAATTTCGGAAGCTTATGCTGTTCTTTCAGATGCTGAAAAGCGTTCTTCTTATGACCAGTTTGGTCATGCCGGCATCAACAGCCGCTATTCCCAAGAAGATATTTTCCGAAATGCCGATTTCAGTGATTTGGGAGATATTTTCGGCGACATTTTCGGAAGTTTTTTTGGCGGCGGACGCCCGAGAGGACCTCAGCGCGGCGCAGATCTTCAATATGATCTTCGCTTCTCTTTTGAAGAGGCTTACAAAGGAAAAACAGTTGATATTGATGTTCCAAAAGTTATTTTGTGCGATACTTGTTCCGGAACCGGCGCTAAACCGGGAACGCTTGCCAAATCGTGTCCGGAATGCCGCGGCAGCGGAACTTCTTCAAAAACCGTTCGAACACCTTTTGGAAATATGATTTCTCAATCGACTTGTTCAACATGTCGGGGCAGCGGCAAAATAATTGAAACGCCTTGTCCGAAATGTTCCGGCAAGGGAAAGGTTCGATCGTCAAAGAAATTGTCTGTAACGGTTCCGGCCGGCGTTGACAGCGGTATGAGACTGCGTTATCCGGGTGAAGGTAATGTCGGAGATCCGGGCGCACCGACGGGAGACTTGTATGTCGTTGTTCGCGTCGATTCAAATTCTTATTTCGCACGTAACGGCGATGATGTTCATGTTCATGTGGATTTGAATTTCATTCAGGCAGCCCTTGGAACCGACATCACAGTCAAAACGCTTAGCGGTGATGTGACAATGACCGTTCCCGAAGGCACACAAACCGGAAGTGTTTTTCGCTTAAAAGAAAAAGGTTTCCCGCGCGTGAACAGTAAATACGTCGGCGACCAATATGTGACCGTCAATTTAGTAACGCCCCGAAAGTTGTCGGCAGAACAAAGAGACTTGCTTGAAAAGTTTGCCGCTTCCTCCGGTTTTGCAGCAACAACTGCCGCCGGCAAGAAAAAAGGAAAAAAAGATAAAGGTTTTTTTGAAAAAGTCAAGGAAGCGTTTGAAGATTAATAAAACGCCTCCTATTTACTTTTTTGATTATTTTTAATTGTTTTTAATTTTACAGACTCTGCCGCCTTACATTTTTCTGTCAAAGTAAATGCTTTTTCCTGAAATGCTCAGCGGAATGGCAAAAGCATAATCGGCGTCAATCATTTTTATGCTGCAAGCGACTGCGCCGGCAGAGTAAAAGACGCGGTTGTCCAAACACAAGTCTTTGGCTTTTGCGGCGGCTGAGCCGACGGCAATGCCCAAATCGATGACTTTTATGGAACAGAAAGGTCCTTTGAATGGCGTTTTCTTTGGTTTGGCAGCATTTTTTAAATCAATGCATGTCTCAAATCCACAGGCGCCACAATTGAGTCCGCTGGTGCCGGCATCTTTTAAGCCGATCAAAATAAGAACATCGGAGTTTCGAACATTGTTTGCGTCACGGGAGAGAAAAGCGCCCAACTTATCAGCCGCTTTGTCCATGGCGTTTGCCAATGTTTCCTTTTCATCATTTTCGAGCAGATACGTGACAATATTGTCAATTCCTTTGGCTTTCGGAGCTGTCCGCGCAGCAGTCAAAATTTCTTTTGCCATTTGAACGGCGGCTTCTTTTTCGCAATTCTTTTTCATAAAAAACAATAGGTCTTTTTCTTTTATTTTTTTATCGGTTATCTGATCCGATTGTTTGATCTAATTGTCTGATCAATTGTCTGATCGATTGTCTGATCCGATTGTCTGATCCGATTGTCTGATCCGATTGTCTGATCCGATTGTCTGATCCGATTGTCTGAATCTGCTTTGATTTTATTTTTTAATTGAATCGCAACATTTCTAAATCCCGACTGCATTATATGTTTCAGATGTTTGACGATACACTCAAAGTTTTCAAAGAATTGACGAAACGTGATTTTCGGATTTTGACCGGCATTGAAATTGAAATGAAAAATTTTGAATGGGTTCCTGTTCCCGAACTTCAGCGCTATGTCGGTCTTCCCGCAGAAAAACTCTCCTACCATTTAAAGCAGCTGCGCCGAAAAAAAATGGTGGTCGGCACGTTAGACCCATATGAAGGATATAAAATTTATTTTGAAGCCTATGACGCTTTGGCATTAAACACATATGTTCAGCGAAAAACATTCTCCGCCGTCGGCAGTGAAATCGGCGTCGGCAAAGAATCCGTTGTGATTGAAGTTTTAAAAGAGCCGGAACTTAAAATTGCCGATCCCGAAGTTTTGATATTAAAACTCCATCGTGAGGGGCGTACCAGTTTTAAGCAAGTGAAACGTACCCGTTCTCATTTGGTCGATAAAGAGCATTTTTCATGGATTTATGCCGCCCGTTTGTCAGCCGCTCGTGAATATACAATCATGAAACAATTATACCCTGACATTTCCATTCCAAAACCGATTGATCAAAATCGGCATACCATTGTCATGGAAGTTGCCAAAGGCAGTGAGCTGTCTAAAACCAAAGTCCTGGATCCGCAGTGGTATTTAGACCAAATAATTGATCAAATTCGACGCGTTTATGAAAAAGGTATTATTCACAACGATTTGAGCGAGTTCAATATTTTTGTATCAGAAGATGGTGTTCAACTCATTGATTGGCCCCAGTATGTAACAAAAGACCATCCGCATGCAGAAGAATCGTTGAGAAGAGATATTGAAAACGTTTTAAACCATTTTTCAAAAAAATATATGATTGAGAAGGACGTTGATGCCGTTTTGAAAGATATTTTAGAGAATGCGGATTTTAAGTCATCTGTTTTAGGAGTTGAAGGGGTTGGCGATTTGCCGACAGAGGCGGAGAATGATTTTGAAGCCGGAGAATGATTTTGAAGCCGGAGAATTCAACGAAATTGATGAAAGATGACTGGGTGACAGCGACCATTTTCCATTTTCATTTTAGGTCGCCTATCTTTTAAGCATGTGGTTATTTTCAGGATATTTTGGATGAAGTGTATGGAATATGCCATTCAGAAGACCTCTAAAGCTCAAAAGAAGATGCTACCGGAAGAAGTCGAGTGTATATTCCAGAGACACCTCTAAAGCCGTTGTATTTTTCATACATGATCATATTTTTTTATGAGATTACATTTTTTCACATGGGTCGTATTTTTTCATGAGATTAATATTAAATATGATCGGCAAGACATTAAAATTCAGGAATTGACCAAAAAGTATAGATCGCCGGTTATTCGGCGATTGTAAAAAACGAATGATACATCGCCATTATACATTTTTATCAATTCCGTTAATTTATAATCACATGGTGAGAAAAATGAGCATAGAGAACGAACTAATCAAGATATCTCAGGAGAACGGATTTCAACTGTTTGGAGTCGCCGACATCTCCGATTTGGAAAAGGTCGATTTTCCGGATGGCAGAGGAATGGAAAAACCATCCGAATTTATGAAAAGAATGAAGATAGAAGATGCGAAATCCATCATCATACTCGGTATGGTGATCTGGGATGAGGGCATGAATGCCGCCATCAATGCTTCCGGCGGGGATTTCAGCGGCGGCGGGGCGGAATATTACAATTTGTATTATGAAACATTAGAGACCCGCGGATGGAGAATAAGCGAATGGATTTCAAGAGAAAAGGGATTTCGAACGATTCCTTCCCCGACAGTGCATCTGAAGGTGGCGGCAACTCTTGCGGGTCTTGGATTCATTGGTCATAACACGCAGGTGATCACTCCCGAATACGGACCGCGCGTCCGTTGGATTGCATTGTTCACCACAGCGGATCTGGAAAAAGGAAAACCGTTTGACAGGGATCTCTGTGCAGAACAGCCGCTTTGTCAGAAAGAATCGCTGTGTGTCAAGTCTTGTCCGTATCGCGCGATCATCCCCGGACCTTCGCAAGGCGTTGAACCCGGAAAAAAGGTAGAGTACGACACTTGTGTTGTTGCGCATGAGTTTGATCCGGTTCCGGATAAGAAGTGGGAGAAGTACATACGTCGGATCACAGAGCGTGGATTCATGGAATGCACGATATGCAATCGCTCCTGCCCATATGGAAAGGTTGTGGATGACGAGATTGTTCCGGCAAAGAGCGGCAAGCAGTAATCTTCATCGAACAGTTTCATTACCAATGTTTGAAATCTATAGAAAAGGTTTTAAAAATTAAGGGGAAAATTTTCCCCCTTTTTTTTAATAGGATATGAAAAAAACGGATAATGTTCATTTTTTATCGGAATTATAACTGTTTTGTTTTCAATCAATCCGCCAACAATAGCCCCCACCATTTGACATTATTGCTGACGGGAAACTTCACATCCATATCGACTTTTTTAAGTGTTTCGACAACATCGACGCCGACGGCTTCCATAGACGGGCGTGCTCTGTAGGGGGTTTTGCATTCGTTTCCGGTTTTGACACAGTTGTCACAATAATGGCAGCTGCCGCCGGTAAATCCTGCCGAAAATCTGTATCCTTTTTGAAGGGCAACGGCTTCCATTTTTAACAGGATTTCAGATAAATCGTAGGATTTCTTTCTGATTTCTTTAGAGACTTCTTCAGAGTCTTCAAGGGAGGCGGGTTTTGGGGGATTTTTATATTCTGTCGAAAGAATGATGCCAAATCGATACAATTTTAAATAACCTCTAAATTCATCAGGCGTCAAAACATTTGGGGGGCATACCAAGTCACCATAGTGGCGGCAAAGCGGAACCATGCATTTTAATCGAACACGATCGTCAATGACGATGTCTTTTGCGGAAATATAAAGAGCTTCAACAGCGCCGGCATCTTTTGCGGTTTGAATGAGCAGGGTGATGTTTTCTTTATCCTCTTTGTTGAGATCGCTGAGACTTGCCGTTTTTGAAATTTTTTCATTTTCATTTTCGTTTTTATTTTTATTTTCATATCCGGTTTCATATTCGTTTTTGCTCATTTTTTTCCCTCGCTTACTTTTTTATCGGCGCCTGTTTTTTTGGTCTTGTCAACGCTTTTGTCAATGATTTTTAAAATATCTTTGGAATACAAATTGAGGCGCACATAATCGTCTTCTTCAAGGGGCATGTGGTGCATGATTGCGTTTCTGATGGGGTCGAGTTCTTTGAGTCTTTGGATAATCCAGCCGCGGTCGGGGAAATATTCTTCAAAGGCGTCCCATGCAAACGGGTTGTTGATGATGCGCCGATAATCACTGAAGCTGGCGTATGAAATCAAAGGCTCTTTTCCGGCTCCTTTTTTGTCGGCATTGGTTCGTTCATTCATCAGGCGGCGTTCATTCCAGCGGTCAGCCAAAAAGCCCATATCCGTTCCTTTCCACCATTCTTTTCCAAAACGGCTTTCGACACGGCTTGAAACAAAATGCCTCAATTTTTCCTCAAGCTCTTTTAAAACAGAATAGCCGGCTTCGGAATTTTGAGAGATTGTCTTTTTGTTTTGAGACGTTTTTGAGTCCGGCGCAATTCCTTCTTCCATGTATAAATTTTTCAAATCGTATTTCACGGTCAATTTTGAATTGGAACAGTTTTCGGGCTTTACGTCTAAGATTTCAACATCATAGAGGCGGTCAATTCTTGTTTTCATGGCGGAGCAAACTGCAGGAACTTCGGCTTTTAATCCCATCTCTTTGTGAATGTCCCCTGCCAGAAGCGTTATTTTGTTTTGGCCTTTGATTTTTGCCGGCTTAAAGTAATGTTGATAAATGTAAAAACGAATGTTATCGGCTTTTGTCATGTTTTTTGAAAACGTGACAGGGGGTTTTGAAACGGCGGCTTTTGAAGCAGCTGTATTTGAAGCGGCGGTTTTTGATGTTGGTTTTGAAGTTGGCTTTGCGGTCTTTGTCGTTTTCGGACTTGTTTTTGCAGCAGTTTTTTTTGCAGGAGGCGCGGTTTTAGGCGATATTTTTGGCGCTGCTTTTGATGTTGTTGCTTTTGATGTTGTTTTTGCCGCCGGTTTTGCTGTTTTTGCCGCTTTTTGGTTCGTTTTTACGGTTGTTTTTTTGTCGGCAGCCGTTGATTTTTTTGTATCCGTTTCCTTCTTTTCAGGGTCATCATTTTGTTTCTTCAATTCAAAAGTCTTTTTCAAAAATGCACCAATGCCGCCTTTTTTTTCCATAATTTCTCTCCGAAAATTCAATTTTGCTGTTTTATTTTTGAGAACAGAGGTGTTCAGATGATTTCAATAATTTATATAAGAAAGATAAACAAATATATAAAGGGTTGAGGGAAAGAGGGCTTTTCATTAAAACAGAATGATTGTTTCATTTGTTATTAAAAAAAACGGATTCGTATTTTTCATTTAATTTTTATGGTGAAGCCGTTTTATTCAGCCGCCTTGGGGCGACTGATCGAACAGGTGGTTGATTCGGGTTTCTTGATTAAAAAAAATGAACGATCACTTTATTTCAAGTCAATCAAACCCGAAACATCGTTCTTATATCACATCAATAAAAACGGGGGTACCCCTTTCCCAAAATCAACAAAATGATTTGGGGAAAAATGTACCCCGTTTTTTAATCGCTTCAATTAAATGATGTTTCTGACTTTAAACAAAAAATAAAATCGACCCCTTGAATTCCTTTTCCTCAAAAACATCCAAACCCCCTCAAATTTTGTTTTCAGTAGCGTAGCGGATGAAAGCAAAATTTGAGCGTTTTCAAAAAAAAAATATTGTTTCTATGATTTCTACCGCCGCTTATTGTTGCTGCTGCTATGATTTCTGTTGCCGTCTGTATCTTAAAATAGAATAAAAAAACGGTTTTGTATTTTTCTATTTTATTTTTATGGGTGTGAATCCGTTCGATTCAGCCGCCTTAGGGCGACTGATCGAACGGGTGGTTGATTCGGGTTTTCATGATTAAAGAAAATACGAATTGTTTCTTTATTTCAAGTCAACCAATCCC
>WRNK01000049.1 GCA_009776675.1 Methanimicrococcus sp. | reverse complement strand
GAACAGACAACACAGCTTTTGCAGCAATATGTTCAATCTGTTATTGAATCAGGCGTTGCCTGCTGTCACCACACTTGCGGAAATCCGGCGTTTGACCGGTTTGTGCAAGGGCAAATGGCAGTTCTCGGACTGACGCCTGAACAGGAAGAACAGTACTGGGAAGCTGTTGAAAAAGCAACGGAACGTGAAAAGCCGACGGATACGATAACATCCGGTACCGGTTCTTCTTCGGGAGGATTTGGTCTGGCAGCAATCGGCGGCAACAACAGAGGCGATGACTCCGGAAGCGATTCAAACAATGACGACAGCCGTGAAAATTCCGAAGACGGAGAGCAGGGCGGCGGATACGGCCTTAATGGAAGCGAGCCGGGAACACCGGTTACCGGTTATGAAATGATACCTACAAGACTTTCGTCTTCACTTCAAAGCTTTATGTCAAACCCGACATTTTCGGCGGCGAGTATTATCGCGATTTTGATCGTCGTGTTTGTCGTCGGCGCTGTATTCTACGGATCCCGCAGAAAGGGGCTTTAAAAAAACCTTCAATCAAAATTTCATGATTTCAACAGAAGTCATGAAATTTATTTTTTTCTTTTTTGATATGAGAGGACATAAAATTAGAGAGAAAATCACATTATAATTTGATAAAACAAATGATGAAATAATTATACCTTTCCCGAATGGGAAATGAAGAATTGTATACCTTTTGAGGCTAAAAAATGAGTGTTAAAGAAACATTATTATTGGTTGGTCACGGCAGCAAATTGCCGTATTCTAAAGAACTTCTTGTTGATCTTGCCGACAAAATCAGAGTCAGAAACGAATTTGAAAACATTGAAATTGGATTGATGGAATTTAATGAGCCGACAATTCAACAGGGACTGCAAAAAGCCATTGATAACGGTTCAAAAAGAATTATTGTCGTGCCGGTTTTCTTGGCGCCCGGAGTACATACAAACCGAGATATTCCGCAAATTCTTGGTCTTTTGAATGAAGAAGGAACCTGTGAAAACAACGATCATCAACATGATCACGGTCATAATCAAAGTTTTTCGGATAAAATTCTCAAAATAATAAAACCCTCCGGCAAACACACCCATGACAATGGTCACGGACACCATCATCATCACACACCTTTTGAAAAAATTGACATTCCGGCAGATGTGGAAATCGTTTACAAAAAACCACTTGGCGCCGATGACAAAATTGTTGATATCATCATGAATCGCATATTGGAGGAATAAGCTTTTTTGATTTTTTAAAATAATTCCTGTCAGGGAGAAGTTGGTGATAAGATTGGGATTTAGTCGGGGGGGATTGGTTTGGTATTTAAATGTTTGGTTTTTAAAAAAAAGTAAAAGATTTTATAGATTAAAGGAATAAATTACATTGCAGTACAACTGCAAAAATTATGCCAATCGTTTGAAAGGTGTAATTAAAGTTGCATTGCCTTTCTCTGTTTACTGAAGTTCAGAGGCTAAATAAAGAATCAGGTCCAAATCTTTCTCCGTTTACTGAAGTTCGGAGGCTAAATAAAGAATCAGGTACAAATATTTCCGTTGCCGACCCGGAGTTTAAACAATGGTCGGCGTTTTGTTTTTAGGGGGAAGATTATGAGTCATTTTTTTTACTTTATTTCGGATCAATTTTTTGTTGATTTTCCTGATCCTTATTTAATGAAAAATACAACATCAAAAAAAAGACCGTGCTTTTTTGCATTTACAGATAAAAACTGCCAAAATATATTATGGCTCATTCCCATATCATCCCAAATCGAAAAATACAGAAAAATAGAATCGAATGATTTAATGCGGTATAATGTTTGTGATCGGATTCATTTTTCAAATGTAATGGGTCATGAGAAAGCTTTTTTGATACAAAATATGTTTCCGATAACAAAAAAATACATCCAAGAGACATATATGGATAAAAATACAAAAATGGAAGTAACAATCAAACCTTCGGATGAAAATGAAATAATAAAAAAAGCAAACAGAGCATTAAGACTGCATAAAAAGGGATTTAAAATACTGTTTTGTGATATTGATTTTATAATAAATAATATAACAGACCTAAGCGAATGATTTCATGATTTCGACAGAAGTCATAAAAAACATTCTTTTTCTTTATTTTCATCTCATTTTCATTCTATTTCTTTTTCTCTTTCTTTAATCTGAGCGACTATTTTATTTCGCTTTAAAACCGCAGCTTTCGCAGCCTCGTCAACTTTTGTTTTCATTTGATCAAAATCAAGAGGTATTTTTTCGCCGATCGCTTTCTTTAAAGGCGTATAGGCGGCTTCTCTGAAAAGCGGAGTAAATTCCGTCTCTTTTCCATCTTGGATGAGGGCGGTGTTGTATTTTTTCGCATCTCTTTTCTCAACGTACCCCACGGTGTATATTTTGACGCCGATTTTTGAAACGGCTTGAATCACTTCTTTTGCGTCATCGGGTGAGCAAATGACAAGAAGAGAATCAATTGAAACGCCTCTGAAATCTATTTTGAAAGTATCGAGCATTTCTAAAATCATCGGCTCAATACATTTTTCAAGAATCGTATCTTCAAAGACGAGGCGGACATCTGCTTCTTTTGAAATTTCAAGAGCGTCTCCGCGGATGCCGCCATTTGTTACATCCGTCATCACATGAATTTTTTGATGAAGATTTTGATCGATCAGGGTTTTGACGGCTTTTAAAAAATCCACGTTCAGCGTTTTATCAACGACTTCTTTGGCTTTTTCATATCCCGAATAAATCGCAGCTGTTGTAATTGTTCCACCGCCGGATCCTTGTGTCATCAATATGACGTCACCCGGGATGGCTTTGTTTCGTGCGGTTATGCAATCGGCGACGCCTGCCGCACCAACGCATCCCGTCATTCGCTCGCCGATTACCATATCGCCGCCGATTCGAAGTGTGCTTCCCGTAATCAAAGGGATTCCCGTTAATTCGGAAACGGCGGAAATGCCTGCCAGATGATCAAAAATCATGGCAACATCACCATCATCGGCAACATGAATGTCAGAAAGCATGGCAAGCGGCTTTGATCCCATCACATAAATGTCACGGAGAGCGGCTTTTGCCACATGAAAGCCGGAAAGGAACGGAAAACTGCTGAGGCGGGAATGTATGCCGTCAACGGTTAAGACTAAAAATTCGGGGGATTGATGAGAGGGTTGAGAAGGTTGTGATTGTGGTGATTGCTGAGAGCGCTGAGATTGTTGCTTTATCTCTTCTTTTTTGATGTAAACAACACCCGAATCATCGGCATTTGAAGAATCTAAAACAGCGTCTGTTTTTCCGATGATTTCTCCGATTTTTTGATGGACGTAAAAATCTCCGATGCCGCGGGAACCGACGCCGAATTGCCCCATGCCGACATCGGCTTTTTGGTAGGCAAAAACATCTCCTTTGACGGAAAGGGCGGATTTCGTTTCTTCAAAAACGGCATTCGCTAAAGATAAAGCCTCCTCATCGGAGAGTTCTTTTATTTCTTTTATTTTTTCAGCCAACTTCCAAACATTTTCATCGGACTGTATTTGTTTTTTGGCGTATCCTTCTAAATCCATGGTTGTGCTCTTTTATTTTTCTTTTTTTCTTTTTTTCTTTTTTTCTTCTTTCCTTTTATTCATTCTTACGTTTTTCTTAATGTTATGGCTTTTGATTTCATATTTTCTGTTTTCCATTATCTTTATATATATTCACGTCGTCAACCAAAATATTCGCTTAACCGAAATTTTTTGATCTAATCAAAAAATATACGCTATACAAAACAAATAATATCAATATAATGTGATAAAAAATGGTTGAAACATTGGACACCGTAAAACCCGGTCATGTCTGCAAAGTTGTAAACATCAGCGGAAACAATATTTTAAAAAACAGATTGCTGTGCATGGGTGTAACTCCCGGAACGATTATTGAAGTGGTTAAAGTTGCACCGTTAGGTGATCCGATGGTTTTAAAAATTCGCCAATATACGCTTTCGATTCGAAAGAAAGAAGCTTCAAGTATTGTTGTTGAGGCGGTTTGCCTTAAAGAAGGCTCTCGCTCACGATCACAAGACATCTCATTGGAGGAGACGGCATAATGTCCGATTTTGTGAAATATACAATCGCACTTATCGGAAATCCGAATTGCGGCAAAACAACGCTATTCAATCGCCTCACAAAATCCAATCAGCAAGTCGGCAATTGGGGCGGCGTTACAATTGAAAAGAAAGTCGGCAAATACATTAAGGAAAAACCAAATTGTCCGGGTGAGACCGAAACTGTAAACGTTGTTGATTTGCCGGGAATTTATTCTCTAACGCCGTATTCTGCAGAAGAAATTGTTGCACACAATTTTATTATTAATGAAAAACCGGATCTTGTGGTTAATATTGTTGATGCCACCAACCTAGAGAGAAATCTCTATTTAACCTTCCAGCTCAAAAAACTCGGCTGCCCGATAGTTATTGCTTTAAATATGATGGATGAAGTTGAACAAAACGGAACCGTGATCGATTTTGAGAAAATGTCGCAGATGATTGGTGCTCCCATCGTTCCGATTTCAGCCGTTTTGGGAAAAGGCATTTTTCCGGATATATCCTATATAATTGAAAAGCGCTCAAAAAATGCTTCAAAAAACGGCATTGAAAAGCTGATTCAAAAAATCAACGCCATTTTAGACGGCAGCTCCAAATATTTCAATGGCGGCTGCAACGTGTCTCCGGAATTTGCTAAAAATAATGACGAAACAGTTGAAAAGACGGAAATGATTAAAAAGACCGAAGCAGCCAAAACGTCTGAAATAACTGAAACAGCTGAAATAACTGAAACAGCCGAAACGTCTGAAATAGCTGAAACAGCCGAAACAGCTGAAATAACTGAAACAGCCGAAACGGCTAAGATAACCGATGCTATCGAACCGTCCAAGATGTTTGATCCGAGCGTTTTGAAAAATGTTGAACAAATTGACTATGATGAGCATTCTGCTGAAATATATGCACAAATTGAACAAATTGTTGCAGCAACTGTGTCCGGTGGTGAAAAAAGCCTTCAGCAAGAACGTTCGGAAAAAATTGACCGGCTTTTGACGCACAGGTGGCTTGGAATCCCGATTTTTTTAGCGCTGATGGGCATTATTTTTTATTTATCATTCGGCTCTATCAGCTTGTTTTTCTCCGGTATCATCGAAACGTTTTTTAACGAAATTCTCGCCGATTTCATTCAGAATTGGTTTGATTCTACGGGGACGGCGGTATGGATGTCAAGTCTCATGATTCAAGGTGTTATTGCCGGCGTCGGCGGCATACTTGTCTTTATTCCGCAGTTGCTGATCTTATTCCTTTTCCTGACACTCTTAGAAGATACAGGATATTTGGCGCGTGTGGCTTTTTTAATGGATCGGGTTTTTGCCAAGCTCGGTCTTTCCGGAAAAAGTTTTATTCCGATGCTGATCGGATTTGGCTGTTCCGTTCCGGCTTTGATGACGGCAAGAATGCTGGATAATGAAACTGACCGCAAAACAACGATTCTGGTAACACCTTTTATGTCATGCAGCGCTCGATTGCCGATTTATGTTTTGTTTGTCGGCACATTCTTTGCGGCGTATCAAGGTTTGGTCATGCTTTCGCTTTATGTTTTGGGTATTTTGGTTGCCGTTTTTTCAGCATGGCTGTTTAAAAAGACGATTTTTAAAGGACCGGAATCGCCGTTTATCATGGAACTTCCGCCCTATCGCCTTCCCGATTTATACTCTTACTTAAAACACGTTTGGGAGAAAATACGCGGTTTCGTTATCCGCGCCGGTACGATCATTTTGTTGATGTCTGTTGTGATCTGGTTTGCGCAAGGATACGATTTTTCATTCAACAGCGTTTCAAATACATCCGAGAGTATTTTAGGTGTTGTCGGATCGGTTGCAGCGCCTCTGTTTGAACCGCTCGGCTTTGGTGATTGGCGCGCAACAGTTTCTTTGCTGACCGGATTTGTTTCAAAAGAATTTATTGTTTCCGCCGTTAATATCATGTACACGCCGGCGGAATTTCAGGCGGCATTTACACCCGCAAGCGCTATGGCTTTCATGGTTTTTACACTCTTGTATCTTCCGTGCATTGCCGCTTTAGTGACAACGAAGCGCGAGCTAAACAGTTGGAAATGGACAATTTTTGCAGTCGCTTATCAGACAGCAGCGGCTTATATTTTGGCTTTTGTTGCCTATCGTGTCGGTTTATTTGTGACAGCGTATCTGATATGAGGCATGGTTGAGAATAAATTCATGGAGTATGGTATAAATGATAAAAGTGATAAAAAAGATAAAAAGAGGGATATCTTATGATTGATTCTTCAATTCTTCCGCAGCTTTTAGTTTACAGTATCCTTCTTTTTGCAGCGTTTATATTCATTCGCCAAATTCTCAAATTATTAAAAGGAGATGTCGCATGCAGCCAATGTTCAAGCAGCAGCAGCTGTCCTCAACGTTTTGGAGGCAGCCGTTCTCAATTATCATGCAACAGCTGTCAATTGAAGGCATCCGACGAGAGTTGCAAGGATTCTCATTCATCGGAAGAACAAGCAAAAAAAGAGCTAAATGTGATTCGTTTATCTAAATGAATGACCGCCTTATATCAACAACCAAATCCTAAACATCATTTTCGTATCATATCAATAAAAACGGGGGTACCGTTTTCCTAAAATCATCAAATAGCATTAAGGAAAAATGTACCCCATTTTTGAATCATTTCGAGGAAAGTGATGTTTCGGGTGTTAAACAAAAAACAAAACCAAATTTCAATAACCTTTTCTGCCAAAAACAAAATCAAATTTCAATAACCTTTTCTACCAAAAACAAAGTCAAATTTCAATAACCCTTTCTACCAAAAACATCCAAACCCCCTCAAATTTTGTTTTCAGTAGCGTAGCGGATGAAAGCAAAATTTGAGCGTTTTCAAAAAAAAAAAATATTTTTTTATGATTTCTGTTATTGAATTTTGTTTCGATTTCTGTGATTGCTGCCATCTCTAACGCAAAACAAAAAAAACGGATTTGAATTTTTTTTCATTTATTTTTATTGGGGTGAAGCCGTTCGATTCAGCCGCCTTAGGGCGACTGATCGAACGGGTGGTTGATTTGGGTTTTATAATTGAAAAAAGAAAATTGAAACATCATTCTTACATCACATCAATAAAATCGGGGGTACCATTTTCTCCAAATCATCAAACACTTTTAAGGGAAAACGTACCCCGTCTTTTAACAACATCGGGAGAAATGATGTTTCGGGTTTAAAACAAAAATCAAACAAAATCAAACAAAACCAAACAATGATCAAATGAATCGAAACAAAAATCAAAAACGTAATCAAACGAATCAAAACAAATTAAAAAAAGAAAAGGAAAATGAAATTATAAAATCTCATTTTCAATTTTGCATTAATTTCCATTGACATAATCGTCATAGAACGATGTGTCAAAAAGGTCTTCTTTTGTCAATAATTTTGGAACCAATCCTTGGTCATATTGAGATTTGGCATATGAAACAACGAAATCTTCAATCAGATGCGGGTCAGAAATCCAATGACCATCCCATTCTCCTATGGATACAAGAACAAGATCTTCAGAAATGTCTGTTGCTTCTGAATAGTATTTAGCCGCTTCTTCAGGGTGTTCCTGAGTGTATTTTGTTGCTTCAACGTGGATTTTTACGATCTCTCTGACAACATCCGGATGAGCATCAATGAAAGCTTGGCTGACAGCCAAAACACAGCAGGCGTGATCCGGATCCATTTCTCCGGAATCCATGACAATTTTTCCATATCCGCTTTGAACAATAATGGAAGGAGAGGGATGCGGAAGGAAAACGGCGTCAATTTGACCGGCCAGTAAAGCGGTTTGAGCTGCCGGCGCGTCCATACTGGTGAGATTGAGATCTTTTTCATAATCAATGCCATTATCAGCAAGCCATTGCTTTAAAAGCGTGTCTTGAATAGACCCAGGCGGGAAGGTTGCAACTGTTTTGCCGACCAAATCAGCCGGACCGTTATAAACGGCATCTACCGGAATAACCAAACTGGAACCGTTAATTTGGACAGCTGCAATAAT
>WRNK01000048.1 GCA_009776675.1 Methanimicrococcus sp. | reverse complement strand
ATCGAAGGAGCAGTGAACACAACAATTGACACGCTGATTTTTGATTCCAAGCTTTTTATTTTGAAACAACTGACGATGCCGATTGAGCAAAATCTGATGATCAACGAAAAGAATGCCGGCAGCAAGATCACAAAGATCTTGTCACACCCTCAGGCGTTGGCACAATGCCGAAAATTTTTAAACAAATCCTATCCGGGCGCGGTTGTTGAAATTGTCAATTCAACAGCGGAGGCAGCAAGGATCACCGCCGGCTGCGAACCGGGAAGTGAAGAGATCATTGCGGCGATCGGCTCAAAGAATTCTGCCGAAGTCTATGGTCTTAAGATCATCCATGAAAATATCCAAAACAACAAGAACAATACAACCCAGTTCATTTTGCTGACGAAAGCCGATACATCGTTGCCAAAGACCGGATGCAGCACATCCATCGTATTCTCAACAGAGGATAAACCGGGGGAGCTTTACAAGATCTTGGACATCTTTGCCATATGGGATCTGAATATGACGAAGATCCTATCGCGTCCGACAAAAAACAGGCATGGGGAATATGCGTTCTTCGTTGAAATTTCGGGATACGAGAATATTTCCGATGTTTCCGATGCGCTTACGATGATTAAAAGAAAAACGAGTTTCTTCAAAAACTTAGGATCTTATCATACGATTGATGTTTAATGATCTGCTTTTATCAGCAGAAAGAAACGGGATACAGCTCGAAAGCCAAAAAGAAAAAGAGTTTGAAATGCATTTAAAACGCAATCAATCGGTTCATTAAAAGGGAGTGAAAGGAATAATTATGACAGACGAAAAAAAGGCATCTTCAATCAATCATGCAATTGATTCAGATTTAGTCAATCATTCAATTGATTCAGATTTTCCAAACGATTATGCCGGAAAGCGTATTTGTTTAATCGGCGGAAAACTTCAAGGCTCAGAAGCGGCATACCTTGCCAAAAAAGCCGGAATGCATGTTATTTTGATTGATAAAAATTCCAACGCTCTTGTGAAAAACATTTGTGACGACTTTCATTGTTTTGATGTCACAAAAGAAAAAGATCGTTTTATTACGCTTTCAAAAAAAGTCGATTATATGATTCCAACCAATGAAAACGAAGAAACAATCGCTTTTTTGGAATCGGTCCAAAAAGAAATTCAGTGTACGCTTCTTTTTGATTTCGATGCTTATCGTGTCAGCTGCAACAAAACAATATCTAAAAATTATTTCCGAAAAATTAATGTCCCGACGCCCGATGATCATCCAATTGAGCCGCCATATTTTGTCAAACCGCCGTCAGAAAGCGGCAGCATCGGTGCTCAAATCATTGAAACGGACGCCGAATTAAAAACCGTTCCAAGTGATTACCTGATTGAAGAATATCTAACGGGTCCGGTTGTTTCTCTTGAAATTGTCGGAAACGGCAGAGAATACGCTGTTGTTAAAGAGACGCACATTCACATTGACGACGTTTATGATTGTTTCAAAGTCACCCCGCTCCAATATGATGAAAGTTATCGAGACATTGCTTATCGTTTGGCAAAGGGTTTATCGCTGAAAGGATTGATGGATGTTGAAGCTGTTGCAAGCCAAAAAGGCTGGAAAGTCCTTGAAATCGATGCACGTTTTCCAAGCCAAACACCCATTTGTGTTTATTTTTCGTGCGGCGTCAACTTGCTTCTTTTGCTGGTCGAGTCCTTTCATCCGGCATTTGAACCGACAGCTTCCCTTCACAAAGTGACCAATCCAAAATATATTGATTCTTATTGTATTTTCGAACATTTTCTTTTAAAGGATGACAGACTCATTTCAGGTGGCGAACACCTGATTTCTGCCGGCAGCAATTTTTACCCGATTCAAACAAACCTTGAATCCGGTATTGAAATTTTTGAGTGCACAGGAGATGATAATTATTGCGCTTACACGGTTATCAGTTATGCAAAAACACAACAGGAAGCTGAATATAAAAAGAAAACAGCGGAATCCATCATTTTGAATTATAAGAAACGACAATGATCACTACGATTACAAATTATAAAAAAAGATTATGGTCGCTATGATCATAAATTATAAAAAACGATTATGATCACTATGATCACAAATCATCAAAAACGATTATGATCAATACGATCACAAATCATCAAAAACGATTATGATCGCTGCGACCATAAATTATAAAAAACGATTATGATCACGACGATCATAAATTATAAAAAACAACAATGATCAATATGATCAATAATAAAAGGGGATGTAATTATGGCTCTTTTAACGCCTGAAGATTTGGCGAATATGAGAAACTGTTTGGTTGAAAACGACCGTTTGATTTCGAAATTAACCGGTTTGTCACTGGATGAATTGTGCCGTCTCATTTACGGCACGGAAAAAAAGAATGAAAAGATTGCGATCATTCCGATTACAGCCGGCGGCGGCATTATTGGTCGCTTTTCGGAATCTTTGCTTTTTACAGTTCAACAATTCGGAATGGATGGTTTTATTACAAAAAACACAGATGTTGCCGGCTATTACGAAGCCGTCAAAAACGGTGCAGATATCATTTTAATGGCAGACGATTTGGCTTATGTCGCCCACAATCTGAAAAACGGCAAAATTGCTCACAATCAAATCAGTACCGGTCGCATTTATGCCGAAATATTGTGCCATGCCAAAGATTATCCGGAAGAAAATGATATTTTGCTCATTGGTCTTGGTAAAGTCGGAACACCTGCACTCGAAACATTTTTAAAAGCCGGCAAAAAAGTTCATGTTTATGATGTGGACACAAAACGCATTGAAGAAATTGTTTCAAAATATCCGGTTTTGACGTATCATCCGTCCGATAAAAAAGTATTTTTCAAAATTTTTGAAGCCACACCGTGTCCGGATACAGTTCCGGAAAACTGTTTGAGACAAGGCTCTTTATTATCAACACCCGGAATCCCGTGTTGTCTTTCAAAAGAGCTTCAAAACAAATACAACATCAAGATTGTTCAAGAGCCACTCGGTATTGGAACATTAAGCATGTTGTATGCGGTTTTTGATGATTTGAAAAAATAAGAAACGAATGAATTGAATATTTTTTTCAGTTGCAGTCATGATTGAATATTTTTTCAGTTGCAGTCATGATTGGAACATCAAATTGCTTCGTTGTTCTTATCATGACTCAAACTATATTTCCTGTTAAGGAAGTGAAAATTCATACTCTAAAATATGAAAGTTTTTGCTCTTATTAAAAAAAAATTTTAAGAAGCAGAGTTTTCCCTTCATGCATCATTGTTTTTTTCTTTTGAATTCAAAAGTGATTGAACAATCACATCTGTTTTTTTATCTCGATACATTTCTTTGATGCCCGTTTGTTCAGCTGTATAAAGATCTAAGCCGCTGACAACAACAACGGGATATCCGTGATCGCCTTCCCCCATTATCAAATTGGCGGCGCCGGCAATTTCATCAACAACAGCCTCTTCGGAAATTTCCAAAACTTTTCCGTAGAGATCTTTTTCACCGATCCATTTTTTAATCGGGTTGATGTTGTAAAGACCAATAGCAACATTCGTTTGCCCGTTTTTAAAGGCACGGCCATTTGTATCTGTAATAATGACACTGATTTTTTTACCGGTTTTTTCTTCAATGTTTTGGCCGATTTCAGCAGCATATTTATCGGGGTTTTGCGGCAACCTAAGGAGTTTTCCGCCGCCGACGTTTGACCCGTCAATTCCGGCATTGATGCATATATGTCCGTTTTTGTTTCGAACAAGTAGAAACGGGGTTTTGGTTAAAACTTCAATGCTTTCGTCCAAAACCGCTTGGACAAACTGAGGATTTTTTCCGTTTAATTTGGCGATATCTTCCGCTTCAGGCGTTGGAATGATTTCTTTTTCATAAAATGCCAAACCGATCATTTTTGAAACAACCGTGGATGCAATGACAATAATATCTTTATCCGAAATTTTTGTATTTGCACAAATCAATTCCGCTAAATTGTCCCCCTTTTGAATCAAAGGGATGTTTTCAACGGCTTTTAAAATCAACACCAATTTCAATGTCTCCAAATGTTTTTGTTTCATTTACAATTCATAAATAAGATAAATAAGACATAAATAAGACATAAATAAGACAAAGTCATAAACAAAATCGTGGCGTATGATGAAAGTTACCCCATCTTGAGCAAAGGATGAAGAAAACTCTATAACTGATGCCACAATTCTTTTTATTGTTCTCGTTTTTAATTTTCAAGTAATTTTTGTTTGATTTCTTCCAGCTTCAAAAGTGCTTGAAGCGGCGTCATTTGATTGACATCCAAGTCTTTGAATTCCGATTTCAATTCAACAATGATCGGATTTTCAATATATTTTTCAACAACACGTTCTTCGCCGGACCCGTCAGGATCAAACAGCAGCAATTGCGTATAACGGGCCGATGTTCTTTTTTTACCGCCTTTTTCATCTTCTTCCGTGAAACTTTCATTCTCAATTTCTTTTAAGATTTCAGCGGCTCTGTCATTCACTTTTTCAGGAACGCCGGCTAATTTTGCGACATGTATCCCGTAACTTTTATCGGTAGCGCCCGGAACGATTTTTCTTAAAAAAACCAAATCGTTTCCGGTTTCACGAACCGCAATATGATAATTTTTAAGGCGCTTTAATTTGTTTTCAAGGATTGTTAATTGGTGATAATGTGTTGCAAAAAGCGCCCGAACACCCCTTTTATCTTTATTGTGAATATATTCAACAGCAGCTTTTGCAATGCTGTAACCATCATAAGTACTGGTTCCGCGTCCGATTTCATCTAAAAGGATTAAGTTTCTTTCTCCCGAGTTGTTTAAAATGTTGGCAAGCTCCACCATTTCAACCATGAATGTGCTTTTTCCGCCGGACAAATCATCGTGAGCGCCAATTCTTGTAAATATTCTATCCACTGATCCGATTTTTGCATATGCGGCCGGCACGAAGCTTCCGGCCTGTGCCATAATGACAATCATTGCAATCTGACGCATATATGTGGATTTGCCGGCCATGTTGGGTCCGGTGATTAGGAAAAATTGATTTTCTTCAGCATCCATTTCCGTATCATTTGGAATAAATGCTTCATTTGTTGCTTTTTCAACAACAGGGTGGCGCCCGTCACGGATCAGAATGTCTAAACTGTCATCCACAAGAGGGCAGATATAATTGTTTTCTCCCGCAACTTCTGCAAAACTGCATAAAACATCGATTTGAGCGATTAATTGAGCTGCTTTTTGAATTTCTTTGGCATAGGCAATGGCACAATTTGTCACATCTTTGAATATTTCATATTCTAATGCCACAGATTCGTCATCTGCTGTTAAAATTAAATTCTCGCGCTCTTTTAATTCCGGTGTGTAATAGCGCTCTCCATTTGCGATTGTTTGTTTTCGGATGTAGTTATCGGGAACCATGTTTTTGTTCGCGTTTGTGATTTCAATGAAGTATCCGAAAACTTTATTGTAACTGACTTTTAAATTTTTGATACCCGTTTTTTCACGCTCTTGTGTTTGAAAATTTGCCATCCAATCTTTGCTGTCTCCGGAAGCGTTTCGGAGTTTATCCAAATCGTCTCGATATCCCGATTGAATCATTTTACCTTCTCGAACGGTAATCGGCGGGTCATCGACAATTGCTTTTGAAATCAATTCTGTCAATTCGCCGGCGAATTCACAATCCGAAAGTTCTTCGCAAATGTTTAAAAGTAACGATTTTGCATTTGAATTTTGATTTGAATTTTGGTTTGCATTTTGGTTTGCATTTAGGTTTGAATTTGCATTTGGATTTGAATTTTGGTTTGAATTTGCATTTGGATTCAAGTTTGAATTTTCGCACAATTCTGCTAAAACACTAACCAGCTGCGGCAATTCTGCCAGAGAATTGCGCATTGAAATGAGATCTCTGGCATTAGAGTTTCCATAAATCATACGGCTGATCAGTCTTTCTAAATCTGAAATTTCAGAAAGGTGCCGTCTTAAATCATAGCGAAGCAAATTGTCTTCTTTGAGTGCAGAAACGGCATTTAAACGCCGATTAATATCATTTGGATAAACCAGCGGGCGAAGCAGCCAATTTCGAATCAGGCGCATTCCCATCGGTGTTTTTGTTTGATCCAAAACATAAATGAGTGAATAATTTTTCCCATCGTCTTTGACATTTTTGATAATTTCCAAATTTTTGAGTGTCATAGAGTCCAATATCAAATGCTTTGACATTGAATAAAACTGAACCGAACGGATTTGATCCAACGCTCTCATTTGCGTTTTTAAAGCATACTCTAATGTTTTTCCGCAGGCTAAAATCGCATAATCTTTTTCATTTAAGCCAAGCCCTTCTAATGTGGCGGTTTTGAATTGTTTTATTAAACCGCTTTCATATTTTTTAACATCTGCAGAAACATTTTTTCCGGTTTCAAAAGCTTCTGTTTTCACTCTGTTTTCCGTCAGCCGATTCATCAGCATCTCGTTTTGAGTTAAGTCTGATTGAATAATACATTCGCTTGGGCGGAATCTGGCAATTTCACTGACGACTTTTTCATAAGGGGGCGCGTCTTCAAATTGTGTTGCTAAAAATTCGCCGGTTGAAATATCTAAAAAAGCAATGCCAAATGTTTCATTTCCTTCTTCGGCATTTTTTGCTCTTTTAATTTTAGAAAAAGATTCGTTTTCATGATTATAAGAGCTTGCCAATGCCATCAAATAATTGTTGGAAGCATCCGTAATAATCGATGAATCAATTGCCGTTCCCGGTGTTACAACACGAACAACCCCTCTTTTAACAACGCCTTTTGCATTTTTGGGGTTTTCCAATTGCTCACAAATGGCAACTTTATATCCCTTTTTAATCAGACGCGGCAGATATGTATCAATGGCATGGTACGGAATCCCCGCAAGCGGCATATCCTTTCCATCTTTGGATTTGCCTCGGGTTGTCAGTGTAATTTCTAATTCTTTTGCAATCAATTTGGCATCCTCACCAAAAGACTCATAAAAGTCCCCCATTCTGAAAAAAACGAGAGCGTCAGGACACTCTTCTTTGGCCTCATAATACTGGCGCATTGCGGGGGTAGATTGATCCGTCATATTATCACAAAATATTGTCGATTACGAATACTTTATTCTTATTTTTACCTTCGTGTGAAATTAAATTAAAAAGCGATTTAAATATATTTTAAAGTGATTTAAGACGGTTTAAATATTTTAAAATGCATCAAAAGAATGATAAAATTTCTAACATTTTTCTTAAAAGTTTGATGGAGGTTTTAGATATGAAATCCATTTGTCCTCAATGTGGCAGTGCGGATATGTATATTGAATCCGGCGGCATCATGGGTGGTATTTATCACTGTAAAAAATGCACTTACGTCGGTACTTTTGTTATTGAAGGCGATGAAGAAATGGCAAAAAGCATCAAAGAAGGAAAAAAAGCAGAAACAGGGAAATTCTAAGAAATATTATCATATCTGCGATTTTTAAAATTTTATACACCCAAAATTTATAATAAATCCAATTTTATCGAAGTTAATCAAATATATAATAATTATATGTTTTAAATTATTTTTTGATATAACTTTCCTTCTTCACTTTTTTTTCCATTCACAACCTTTGAAATAATGATAAAACTCTTGTTTTTTTGTGTCTTTTTTTGGTTTTTAAGTTTTCCTACTTTTTAATCATATTTGCAATAAATAATGAATTCAATATATCAATTGTTTTTCTAATGTATAACCTTTGTGAGCGTTGTCTTGGCAGGATACATTGAGGATACAATCCCTGCACCCTTCAATGTGACAAGCAACATGACAGGTGTTGATCTGATCATGGCTCCCGGCGGAACAATTACCATACATGTGCAATATTACATCAACAATACCCATGACCCGACCCTTGATACAAACATTAGTGTCGGGGCAATTATGGTTTATGAAGCCAATATTCCGGTCCCGTCAGGCTACAGAATACAGTCAACATCACCGGCTCTTCCGGTGCAAATGAACGATGGCGACATCTTGAGTGTTTATATTGCAGTGAGAACATCCGGTTCAGGTTTCGGTAACGCAACCATTGTTCCAGTCCAGGAAGACACACAAGAAGAACCCATGCCGCCCGAAAGTAACGGCAGCAGAATAGATGATACACCTCCTGATACTCCGGTTGATACGCTTCTAAAAGTAG
>WRNK01000047.1 GCA_009776675.1 Methanimicrococcus sp. | reverse complement strand
ATATAATACAAAACGATGCTTCAGCTTTATATAATACAAAACGATGCTTCAGCTTTATATAATACAAAACGATGCTTCAGCTTTATATAATACAAAATGTTGTTTCAGCTTTATATAATACAAAATGTTGTTTCAGCTTTATATCAACAAAATGTTGTTTCGTTTTTTTCACTTGTCCTCATGAAATTTATGAAACACAGACAATTTATATATAAAATAAGAAGCAATTATGAAGCAAAATTCTATTTGCCAACCAACATTTATTTCTCATATTATCATCATAAAATTTCTCTTAATTAAAACGATCTCTCATAGAGATGTGATAGCTTGGATCTTGAAAAATTTATTCGTAACACGGCAGCTCGTTACCGCCGTTATTTGACCATTTATAAGATTTTGAATTTCGTAGCCGTTGCGCTTTTCTTATTTTTGGTTTCGGTTTTCCTTAATCTGGGAGATCTCTTTAAGTTGATTCCATTTACGGAACCATATGTCGGATTGGCGCTGAAGATTCCGCTTTTTACAATTCGATATGAAGTCATTTTTGTTTTCTTTATCATTTGTCTGGCAACAATCGTTATTTTGAACCTTTTTGAACGCAATAAAAAGAAAATTTATGAGGCTTTTCATCGCACTGCGCCAAAGCGTGAAACGGCAACAGATGTGGTTGAACGCAATTATCCGCAGCTTAAGGACCGTTTAATGGCGGCTTATGACAATCGAAAAGAAGAGAATATCATTGCGGTTGATTTGAAAACAGTTGTTTCAAAAGATATTGAAGTCGTCTCTTCAGGAAAACTTATGGACAAAAGAAGGATCATGTACGGGACACTTTCAATCGTCATCTGTTTTCTCTTTTTGGTTTTTATTTTCTATACCGGATTTACGGGGCCTTTTTCACCGGATGATCTTATAAACAGACCGGATGGAATTAGTCCGATGCCGCCTGCAGTCGGCGAAGAAGATAATAACAGCAGCAACGGAAGTGCTGTCGGAACGCCGCCGATTTCAACAGACCCCGGAATTGACATTGATGTCACATTGCCGCCCGGGTCAGGATTTGGACCCGGCGATTTACTGGAAAACAGTTCAGACGGTGAATTTGGTCCGTCTCAATACTATCCGCCGGAAAGTTTAAGCTCCAATCATTATTATGAAAACCTGCCGCCCGGATATAAAGATATTATTCAGGAATATTTCCAAAAACTGGCGGAGCGAAGTTAATTCAATTTATTTGTCATTCAATTCATTAAAATTTCTCAACTTAACATAAAATTTCTCAACTTAACGTAAAATTTCATTCATTCAATCATTCATTAAAAGCAATTAGAGGAAAAAATATCATGTCGGAAAATAATCAAGAAACGATCTCAAAGACATATGAAAATGCTCAAAACATCTTTTCAACATTGTTTGAGGAGATTGGAAAAGTCATTGTCGGCCAAACCCAGACAATTGAACAAGTCATGATTGCGATTTTATGCAACGGTCACGCGCTTTTAGAAAGTAATCCCGGTCTTGGAAAAACATTGACCATTTCAACCATTTCCAAAGTGATTGATTTGTCTTTTAACCGCATTCAATGTACACCGGACTTAATGCCGGCAGATATTACCGGAACCACAATCGTTGAAGAACATGACGGAAACAAAACATTTCGTTTCGAGCGCGGTCCCGTTTTTGCAAATATTATTTTGGCAGATGAAATTAACCGTGCTTCCCCCAAAACACAATCCGCTCTTTTAGAAGCCATGCAGGAAAAACAAGTCACTGTTGCCGGAACAACTCATGTTTTAGATAAGCCGTTTTTCGTATTGGCGACACAAAATCCAATTGAGCAGGAAGGAACTTATCCGCTTCCCGAAGCCCAGCTTGACCGTTTCCTCTTAAAAATTCTTGTCACCTATCCCGATTATGATCAAGAGGTTGAAATCGTAAACCGCTACACGGCTCAAGATGTTCCAAAAACCGAACGCGGAATTACAAAAGAGACCCTCGTGAATCTTCAAAGACTCACGCGCGATGTCCCGATTTCCGATGATTTGAAACAAAAAGCCATCCGCTTGGTTATGAAAACAAGAGAAGGCGGTGCTATTGAATACGGCGCCTCCCCGCGTGCCTCCATTGCCTTAATTTTGGCAGCAAAAGCCCGCGCATTAATTCATGGACGCAATTTCGTTTCAGAAGAAGACATCCAAACAATGACATATCCCGTTTTAAGACACAGAATCATTCTCAGCTTTGAATCCGAAAGAAACGGCGTGTCTCCCGATGACGTCATTAAAGAATTGATTGAGACAATGAACTGAAAAATAAATGAATAAAATGAATAAAGAAAATTGATGCATTGGACTGAGAAATAATCTTGTTGTTTAGTTGAAAATTATGACAGAAAGCAAACATCAGTTGGATCTTGAGTTTCTTCGGCAGCTCGATCGCTACAACATGGCCATTAAAAAACGGGTGTCAACCGTTTATGCCGGAAATCGACCCTCCACACGCGTTGGAAAAGGCATCGATACGGTCGGATATCGTGAATATAATCGCGGCGATGAAATGAAAGATATTGACTGGAAAGCCTATTCCAGAACCGAAAAACTCTATGTGCGCCAATTTGAAGAAGAAAAAACACTCACAGCACACATATTACTTGACGCCAGCAAAAGCATGGATTATCCCGACAAAGGCATGACAAAATACGAATATGCTGCCATGCTGGCACTCGGCGTGGCTTACACCGTTTCTCGAAAAAATGACAAATATGCGATTTCAACATTTAATGACGTCATAGACATCAATGCGCCAAAGCGGGGTACAAAACATTTGCTTTCATTAACAGACCGCTTGGCAAATCGAGAATTATCGGGAACAACCGACCTTGATGCTTGCTCCCACAAATATGAGAAATTGATTAAATCCCGCTCTCTTGTTGTTATTATTTCTGATTTTATGGAAGACATTGAACATATCAAATCCTCTGTATTAAGGCTTTCGAGCAATGATTTGGTTCTCATCCAAATCTTGGATCCGTTTGAGCGAAATTTGCCGATCCGAGGCGATTCAAGGTTTTATGATATGGAAACCGGCTCTGAAATGAAGACATATCTGGGGGATACGTTTCGCAAAAATTATTTCAAAGAGCTTGAAAATCATATCTCAGCGATTGATCACATCTGCAAAAAAACCGGCTCACAATTCTATTCGTTTACGACAGATACGCCAGTATTTGATTCCTTTTTAAAATTAATTGACAGGGGTGCGTGACATGGCACTTTTTGATTCCCTTCCGTTTATTTATCCTCTGGCTTTGCTTGGCTTGCTTTCCATAATTCCTTTAATTATTCTTTACATGCTTTTGCCAAAGCCGTTTAAAGTGGATATCCCGTCCGTGATGTTTTTAATCAAAACCGAAGAATCCCGTGAAAAAATTTATTCATCTATTACAAAAATCGTTAAAGACCCGCTTTTTATTGCACAATTGCTGGTATTGATTTTGTTGGCGGTGGCAGCTGCGGGTCCCTTTATCACCTCTTATGATACATACAGTGATGAACATACGGTCATCATCATCGACGCTTCCGGAAGTATGCAAACCAGTGGTCGGTTTGACCAAGCCAAAAACGATGCGCCAAAATATCTCAGCCGCGTCAATACTGTGATTTTGGCAGGGTCTGTTCCGATAGTCGTTGCTGAAAATGTCAGTGCGTCAGAGGCGACCAGTGTCATTAGAAGTTTGACACCAAAATCCACAACAGCTGACCTTGGCTCTTCCATTGCAGCTGCTGCAAATGTCCTTTCGGCCAAAGGCGGCTCAATTTATGTCTTTTCCGACTTTACTTCTTGGGAAGGGCTTAATCCGCTGGAGGCAAAAAACCTGCTTGGAAGCGGCTTAAATATCCAATACATCGCTTATGGAACACCCACAGAAAACAATTTGGCAATCGTCGGCGGATATTTGGAAAAATCAGGCGGCGGCTACAATTATCGATACATGGTTCGAAACTATGACTCCAGTCCAAAAACGGTATCCGTTTCCGTAACAACAACACTCTCAAACGGTTCAAAAAACACCTATTCTCCGATAACAATCACCGTTCCCGCAAATAATGTGGGCAGTTATGTTTTCCAAAATGTTCCCCGCGGAACGACAGAAATCAAGCTCAATGTCAATGATGCTTTACCCGGAGATGATGCGGCTTACGTCTCGATTCCAGAAATAAGGTCTGCACGGGCGCTTTATATTCATGATGCCGGCTCTAGAGACTTGCCGTCTCAAATTGCTTTATCTCTCATTCCTGAATTGTCGCTTGACGTTGCCGAAAATGTCCCGCCATCCATTTCATCGGAGTACAGTTTTGTTGTCGTCAATATGGGCAAGCGTACCCTGAGAACTGAAGAAATCAGTGCTTTGAATAATTATGCATCCGGCGGTGGCAATGTTGTTTTTGTTGCCGGCGAATATTTAACAGGTCAAAATCAAACACTGGATTTGTCTAAAATGCTGCCCGTTAGGGTGACCGATATGGTAACGTCGCAGATCGGGACACAAGTTTATGTCGTCGGAAGTGACATCGTTGACGGTTTGAATATGGAAGACATCTATATGCGCACTTATTTGCTTGCCGAGCCTCGAGATACACAAAGTTCTTCTTATCCGGCTCTTGCAAGGGACAGATCGCCGGTTATTGCTTATGGTCCGTACAGTTCAGGAATGGTCTTTTATATCGGATTTAATGATCATGCCGGTGATGATGCCTGGAACAATTTTGCCGGTTTTCCTGAGTTTCCGGTCTTTTGGATTCGGCTGACAAATTATTTCGCAGGCATTGGCGACATTTCGGAATACAATGTTAAAGCCGGTTCAATGATGATTTTGCCGGAAGAAACAGAAATTATAACCCCGGAAGGCAGAACTAAAACAAACAGAGTCCTTTTTGAGACCGCCGGCATTTATACCGTCGGGCAAAAGAAAATTGCCGTGAATATGTACAATGATAAAGAGTCCAACACGCTTTTGCCGCGCCTTGAAGGCATTGACTCATCCGGTAACGCCAATGAACTGCCGACTCTTTATGAAATTCAAAAAAATATCTTCTTTATATTTGCCTGCCTGGCAGTCATTTTCATGGTGGTGGAACTCTATTTGCTTCGAAAACGGGGAGATATTTAAATGTATTTCCAAACACCACTTGTATTACTTTTGCTCATTCCGGCAGTTATCGCAGCTGTTTATTTTTTTAAAAAAGCTGTCGGCAAAAAACAGCGCCTTCTTATCGGCACACGAGGCATTATTGCGATTTTGCTGATCATCGCTTTGGCAAATCCGATTTCGTTTATGACGGTAACAAAGACAGATACAAATCCGAATTTGATCTTAATTTCGGATGAGACCGACAGCATGAGATATTTTTCATCCGGCGCAGGCTCCGATTTGTATGAATTTTTTTCAGAAAGATTCCAAGTCAAATATGATATTTTAAGGGGCAATTATACCGCTATCGGCGAAAAAATTATACAATATGCAGACGGGCGCAATCAAATTCTTTTGGTGACGGACGGAAACAGTAACTACGGCGCCACTTTAAAAGAAGCCATTGATTTTGCTCTCCAAACCAACACAACCGTGTCAGCCGTCGTTCCGGCACTGACAAGAAATGATTTGAGTGTTGAAATTATCGGCGATAAATCAGTGATTATCGGAAATGACCAAGAATTCGGTATAACGGTTCGACAAGCCGGAAACGCAACAGTGACATATAGTTTTGAAGTCGCCATCGACGGTCAAATCGTTCAAAGAGGAACAGAAACGATGAATACTTCTGAAAAAACGACCCCTTTCACAACAAAATTTTCATCTCTTGGCGCCCACAATCTCACTGTTACAATAACATCCTCTGCGGATACAGATCCGATTAATAACAGATTCACAAAATCCGTTTATGTGATTGAAAAGCCCAATGTCATTGTTGTGACGTCTGAGCGCGATTCCTCCTTAATGCAAATTTTAGGAACAATGTACAACGTCACTGTTGTCACAAGCTTATCGGAATTCAGCAACTTGAATCAGGCGCTTTCCAACACCAAAACAGTTGTAATGGATAACGTTTTTATCGGAAATCTTTCAGAATCACAAGTCGATTCTTTAAAGACTTATGTCTCAAATGGCGGCGGCTTGGTTGTCGTCGGCGGCTCAAGTTCCTACGGCTACCCTGAAGGAAACAGCTATCTCAACACATCCTTTGAAAAACTGCTTCCGGTCGTTTCCATTCCGTCGGATTGGGAAGGCATACAAGATGTTTATTTGTTCATCGACGTTTCTGACAGCACAAGTGCTTTTGGGGACAACAGGGAGCCGATTGTCTCTAATATTAAAGCCACAGCAATTAACATCATTGAATCGGATTACTTCCATCAAGCCAATATGACCTATTTAACGATCGGGGACTCGGCTCGTGAAGTTTCCGGCGAGTTCTTTTATGTCGGCAATCCCAGAGAAGCCGAGAAGCTGAAAGATGAAATCGACAAGTTACAGACCGGCGATGGCCGAACAGACTTAAAGGACACATTTGAAAAAGCCGTTGAATTAATGGAAAACAGATCCGGTCAGCCTTTAATTATTATCCTCTCAGACGGCAATCTGGTGGCTCAGAATACTTACGCTCAATTGTTAGATGCGGAAAATTCCGTTTACAAATATGGGTCAACAATTGTCTTCATGAACATTTACACACACGCATCCATTCGTCCGGAGCAATTCAGGGATTCGAATGGAAATATTTATGCTCAAAGATTAGTACGCGAATACAGAGGACAAGGCGTTTATGTTGAATCACCTCAAGGCCGCCCCCTCAATCCGGATTTCTCTCAATTGCTCGGTTCGTCCGATAAACCCGATGACACCACAAAAGCCAGTTTATATATCTCCAATCCGAGACACTTTATTGTTCAGGGGATTGACATCACCAACACAAGTATCAGCGGTTATAACAGTGTCACGCCAAAAGCCGGTTCGGATAAATTAGTCATCGCATCTGACGGTTCTCCGGTTTTGACGGTTTGGCGTTATGGTTTAGGCAGAGTTGCTTCTTTGACAACAGATAATGGTGTCGGTCGCAGCAATTATTGGGCGCCGGAACTTTATGCAGCCCCGGGTTCTAAATTGGTGTCGGCGACAATGAATTGGGTCATCGGTGATCCAAATAAGGAAAGCGGGATCGTTATCGATTGCCCCGATACTTATGTCGGGCTTCCGGTGACGCTTCGTGTTTATATGTATGATGGCAGTGTTCCGAATTTGATGTTTAACGGAAGTCGGCTGATTTTAACGCTGGAGTCTGAAAATATTTATACAGCAGAATTGGTTTTCAATCAAACAGGAACTTTCAATGTCTCCGGCTATCCGATTACAGTAAATTATCCGGTGGAGTATCGTGATATCGGTGTCAATTCGGAGCTTCGCTCTCTTATTGAATCAACAGGCGGCTACATTTATTCTGTCAGCGACGCCAAAGCATTTTATATAAAAAATAACGGCGATAAGGTGACTTATAAGACAAGAGAGCCGATCAGTTTCAATGTTTATCTTTTGTTGTTTGCACTTCTCATCTTCCTCGGCGAAATTATTTACCGCCGCATTATGGAAATTAAAGACTTAAGGCGCCTTCATGAAGAATATGACCGCATGGAACGGGAAGGGCAAAGACCGTCTCGTCCGCCGGACAGATCTGCCTCTCAAAGGCAAAATGATATGGTTGCCGATGCGAAAAAAGATGCCGGTCGTTTTTTCTCTAAAGTCAAATCGAAGGTGAAAAAAGAAAAGTAAAGAGGGATTTTCTTTACGTCATTTTTCTTTTTTTTCAATTATCCTTATATATTAAAACAATAAAAAATTAAACAATAAAAAGTGGAGAATCAATAAAAAGTGGGGAAATCTATAAAAAACAGGGGATATTTAAATGTATTTTCAAACGCCGATTGTATTGCTTTTGCTGATCCCGGTGGTTATTGCATCTGCTTATTTTTTTAAAAAGGCTGCCGGCAAAAAGCGGCGCATTTTTATCGGCACACGAGGCATCATTGCGATTTTGCTGATCATTGCTTTGGCAAATCCGATTTCATTTATGACGGTTATAAAAACAGATCGAAATCTGAATTTGGTTTTAATTTCAGATGAGA
>WRNK01000046.1 GCA_009776675.1 Methanimicrococcus sp. | reverse complement strand
ATTGAATAATATTGATTTTCATTTCAGCCTTTTGCTCTTTTATGATTTTTAGTTATAAAACTAAAGCAGAGACAATATTTCATTCATTCGATCTTATTTTTCTTTTAACGGTTCTTTTGCCACATTGAATTCAATAAGTGATCCGCAGTATGTTTTTGCGAACACATCTTTTGGTAATTTGAATCGGATAACAATAATTTTCCGGTTTAAGCACGGCGGTTTATGATTAGGTTAATTTGCCGTGTATGATGTCATAACGATGACGATAAATTTGATTTTGAATTGATTTTATCGGATGAGACAATCTTTTTCTAAAGTTTCATTGTTCATCGAATTTGATAATTTTTATTTGTAATTTATAAGTTGGTTATAAGTTGGAGGTGATTTTATTAAGATTTACAGTTAGAAATCACTGTGAAATCATAAGTTCATTAATATCATATAGCTAATTACATAATGTCTGTTAAATGCCTTTGCTAAAATTTTCAGCAACGGTGCATATAATTAATAATTAATAAACGTTTGGATTTGGTCATCGTTTTTAAATTCAATATCAGAAAACGACTGAAAGCCAAACATTTATTAAAACAGTATATGACTTTAATAATTTTGTGGTGCTGTTTAAATATTCAAACGATTGCTAAAAATACAAAGCGCTTTTCATTTATTCATAGATTTCAACAATATAGTCTGCCGGAATTTCTTCCGTCAGCAAAATGTCTTCATTGGCAACCATAATGTTCACTCCGTCCTCAATTGCAGCCTGCACATCAATTTTGAAGATAGAAGGATTTTCAACATGAATAATGGCAACTTCGATTGCTTTTTCAAGAGTTGTGCTTAAATGCAAATACTTTTGTTTTAAAGGTGTGATCCCGTCTTCCAATATAATATCAACTTCTTCCGGACTCACGCCAAAATAAGCGAATTTGCCTTCATAAGTCGGGTAATCTAAAACGACATCAACAGAGTGCCCGTAAACGGCACGAATTTTGCCGCCGGAGATTTCATATCTGTTTTTTTTATCAGATTCGACGAGCGCATAGAGATGAAATTTTTTTGGCCATTTGTATTTTGCAGTCGCTGCGGCGGCCAACGAATTAATACTGACCCAGCCGTCAACATACATTGAAAGACCAAGTTTTTCAGGGAAATGCCGCAAAGCGCCGGAGACCAAACGTCCCAACCGCTCTTCTCGTTCATCATCTAAGATAAACTGTCCTTCTTGATTGCAGTCCGGACAGCAATCTCCTCTGAAACAGCCATGCTCTTCGCATCTTCGAATCATAATACATGATAAAAGAGATTTTAATATAAATAGGATTTGTCCCCTCTTCTCCATTTTATTATAGATTGAATTTGTTCTCTCTTCTCCATTTTATTATAGATTAAATTTGTTCTCTCTTCTCCATTTTATTATAGATTGAATTTGTTCTCTCTTCTCCATTTTATAAACATTGTTGTTTCGTTAAATGGACAAATCTTAAATACCAACACAAAAATCAAATAATAAAAACAACGTATTTGTTTCATTATTTTTTTAATATTATTGTTTATTCTTTTCAATTGATTGAACCGGCTTGATGAATTATTTTGTTTTCATTTTATTGCTTATTTGAGGGATAGTACAGTAATTTTGAGGGTTAAAGATGACAGAATTAAAAAACATTTATGAAAAAGTCCGCCACTTGATCAGCTATGAAGACTTTTTGGCGAAGGTCGAAGAGCGAAAAGAGGCATTAGGCGGTCTTTGCGATGATGAAATGTGTGCACGTTTGGTTTTAAATGATTTGGGCGTTTCTTCAACAGAAAGAGAAGTTGTCACCATCGATGCAATTGATGAAAACAGCGGCAATATTTCATTTGTTGCAAAAATTTTGGCTGTTTATGACCCGCGCGAATTCAGCAGAAACGACGGTACAGTCGGTCGTGTTTCCAATGTTATGGTCGGTGACGCCACCGGAAAAATCCGTGTCTCTGTTTGGGATTCTAAAGTTGACGCCATTGCAAACGGCGATGTCAAAGTCGGCATGAATGTTGCTATTTCCGGCTATACAAAAAAAGGATTAAACGGCGTAGAAGTCCATGTCGGCAACAACGGCGTCTTTGCACAAAGCGATGAAGATGTGACATACAGCATACCGACACGCAAAATTTCAGACATTAAAGACGGTATGAATGATATTACACTTCTTGGAGAGGTTTTGGATCTGAATCAAATCAAAACATTTTCTAAAAAAGATGGTGGCGAAGGTCGCGTTTCAAATATAACCATCGGTGACGATACCGGTACAATACGTGTCAGTTTATGGGACGACAAAGCCGAATTTGTAAACATATTAAAAATCGGAAATTCCGTCAAAATCCAAAACGCTTATTCAAAAACCAACAATTTTTCTCAAAAAGTTGAAATGTCACTTGGAAACTCTTCTGTTATTGAAATTGTTGATGAAGATGCCGGCTATGAGCAAAAATTTCTTAGGGTGGATGAAATCACAGACGGAATGAACGGTGTAAATCTTTCCGGTGTCATTTTAGATATTTCTGACGTCCGCACTTTCAACAAAAAAGACGGTTCTGAAGGAACAATCGGAACAATTACTGTTGGCGATTCTACCGGCAAAATCCGCGTAACGCTTTGGGATGATAAAACCGTTTATTTAGATGAATTCGACTTTGATGAAACCGTTGATATTTTAAATGCCTATTCTCGTATCAACAATTTCAGCCAGCAAGTGGAGTTAAACGTCGGCAATCGTGGAAACATCGTTGCATCCGACAAAAAAATTCAATACCAAGAAAAGCTGGACAACATCAATGACATTTTGCCTGGGAAATCTTATTCTGTACAGGGCCGCATTTTAGAAATCGGTGAGCTTCGTGAATTTAACCGCGACGACGGTACACAAAGCACCGTCTCAAATATCGAACTTGAAGACGACACCGGAAGAATTCGTGTCTCACTTTGGGGTGAACATGCCGACATTGTGAACAGTGTTCAAATTGGCATGACTGTCCGTATCATCGACGCCTTCTCCAAATTCGGAATGAATGAAGAAATCGAATTGAGCGCCGGTAACAAAACGCGAGTTATCATTCTCTGATTCAAAAAAATTTAAAGATGATTTATAACAAATTTAACTAGATTTAAATAAATTTAGTTAAATGTATCTCAAATCAGAAAATGGTGTCGACCGCGGCTTAAGAAGGAACATAGACACGTTTTTAGAAGAAAAATAACATTTTTCTTCTTTTTTTTCTAATTTTTTATAACGCCCGTTTCTATATTTTATAATATTATACGATTTCAACACGTTTTTATATTTATACACAATCTTTTCATTTCTATATATAAATCTTTATGGTTGTATAATTTTAAATACAGTAAAATGCAAAAAATATAACATCAATTTTTCAACCTACGGTTATCTTTTTCCAAAGGAAACGGGGGGGTTAAAAACGGGTATAATCTCTATAAAAATTTTTTGAGTAAGCTATTTATGGCTAAACACACATATTTTAAATCATCCGGAAATAATGTTTGGGTGAAATCAATGACAACTTATCCCAATTTCAGAGCATCTCTGTTCGAATACATTTCTGACTTTTGCAAATCGTCGTTAAAACAACAGAAAAAACCGTTTTTTTGGAATGATAAACGCGATTGTGGAAGTGATTTATTAAATGCTTGAAATTCAATCCGGAAAAATCATTTCTGCTATTTTTATCGGGATGAGTTTACTTGATCTATAAAAATAAAAATCTCTCAAATATAACAAACAAAAATAAATTAAATTTAAAATTTGAGCCGGAAAAACAAAATGTTAGCTCTGGCCACAAGGAGGAAAAATGCATGAAAATGAAAAATATCATGAGTTCGCCGGTTTATGTCGTCATGCCTGATGACACAATCGCATATGCACGAAATCTTATGATGAAACACAAAGTCGGTTCCATTTTAGTTGTTGACAATGAGAAACTTGTCGGCATTTTCACGAAATCCGACTTGAAAAACAGACTCTTTGAAGGTGAAGCTGCTTGGAAACGACGTCCGATTGACCAAATTCCGGTCTCTTCGGTTTGTTCGGCGGATGTGATCACAATGGCACCCAACATGCCGATTGTCGGCGCCGCCAAAATCATGGCGGATCAAAAAATTGATCATATTCCGGTTGTTGATAAAGAAATTTTCGGCATCGTTTCAAAGACAGATATTATCCAACATGTATCTGAACTTGGGGCCGAAGGGCGCGTTAAAGACATCATGTCCGGTCAAGCTGTCACAGTCAATGTCAGCCATACTTTAAATCATATTATTCATGAAATGGAACGCAATCGTGTTCAAAAAGTTATTGTGATGGATAACAACGAAAAAGCAGTCGGCATCATTTCTATCAAAGACCTTTCAGCCAATGAACTGATTGACAGTGACGGCAAAAGAAGTATTCGCGGATCCAAAAAGGAAGCTTCCAAAGAATCCAGATTTGCGATTGATGTGCCGTTTATCGCAGAAGACATCATGACAAACATCGTTGTTGCAGATGTCAGTGAATCCGTCAGCAGCGCCGCTCAAAAAATTATCAAGAACAATGTGATTTCTTTGCCGGTGACGCAAAACGGCAAGGTTGTCGGCATGATTTCAAAAGATGATATTGTTGCATGGCTTTCTCAACAAGAAGAATCCGTTTGAAAGCCGACAGAACAGAAAGAAAATGAAATCAAACAAATTAAAAATTTAAAAGATCGAAAGATCAAAAGATCCAAAGATCAAAAAATCAAGTTTATAAATGCGCCGGAGGAAGAATCCGATTCATTTGTAATTAAGCCGGCATTTTTGCTGTCCTCAGACAGTATTTTTGTCGTCTTGTTATTAAAATTAGTTAACCTATATCGAAAATAATCTTACAAAGGTGAAAAAATGCAGGTTAAAGATATCATGGTCGCTCCGCCGACAATTGATAAGTCCGCAAAGATTTCAAACGCTCTCAATATTATGGAGAAGAAAAATACCCGACGCCTTCTTGTCATGCATAACAATGAAGTCACAGGCATTTTAACAATGAGAAATCTTGCCAAAGAACTTGGAACAAAAAAGAGAACTAAGCCTGCTTCTTCTCTTCCGGTTGTAACGGCTGTCACAACCGATTTTACATTTATCAAACCGACGACAAAGTTTGCCATTGCTGTAAAAATTTTGAAAGAAAAAAGCGGTGTTATGCTTGTTTCCGAAGATGAAAAAAATGTTATTGGATGGATCACACCCAATGAAATTATCGGCGCTTTTGATTTCGCCGGCACGGCTCAAGAAGTGATGTTCCAAAAAACCGTTACAATCAATTCCAGTGATCGTCTTGTTCATGCCCGTTATTTGATGCTTGAACACAATATCGGAAGAATTCCGGTCATGGAAGACGGCAAGCTGATCGGCGTGATTTCCGAACGCGACGTTGCTGTTGCCTTCCAAGAATTTAAAGACACAGTCCCCGACAAACACCAAGAAGCCCAAATTAAAAATCTCCTTGTTGCCGATGTCATGACAAGAAAACCAATTGTAGCATCCCCCTCAACACCTTCAAAAGACATTGTTGACCTGATGGTACACAAAAACATCGGTATTGTCCCGATCATGGATGATACCGAAAAGCTTGTCGGCATTATCACAAGAAGAAGTTTGCTTTTGTCCATTCCGACATTGGAATAAGCAAAAAATAAAAAACAGAAACAAAATTGAAAAATACAGAAAACAGAGTTATTCTCTGTTTTCTTTCACATAAATTTAATTTTTTTGACGCCTCCTTTTGCTTACAATATAAAATCGCAGCAGTGGATAAATTATTTTTTCGACAATACCATTTGTGATTTTTTTCAAAGATTAAAAAAAATTGAAATTGTGAATTTTTAAAATAAGATTAAAAAAAATTGAAATTGTGAATTTTTAAAATAAGATTAAAAAAAATTGAAATTTATTCCAAAGTCATCACTTCTCAAAACAAAACTCATATATTTGAAAACAATAAGACTTTTCAATAAAATAGGACAAAAAATATGACAAACATTGCAATTATTGGTGATGAAAAAACCGGCAGGACAACCCTGGCATCCAAACTCGGCAAGAAGGGAACTGACACAGATATTACATTATTTAATGACGACAGGCATGAGCAAAAATATGTTTATGTGGATGCGAAATCTTATCCCAAATCCATGAAATCCATAGTCGCTGCGCTGAATTTGGCAGATATGGCACTGCTTTGCATTACGCCAAACGGTTTGACGCCAATCACGGGGGAATGTATTGTTGCTTTAGATTTGCTTGGCTTTAAGCACGGGGCTATTGTCATCACAAAAGCGGATACCAGCTATCCGACAGAAATTGATGCGTTTAAAGAAAAGCTCCAAAAAATTACAAAAGGAACCGTTCTTGAAAACTGGGATATTTTGTCGCTCAACACAAACAAAGATGCGCCAAATGCATTCGAAGGCATTGAAGAGCTGAAAAAATTAATTCACAAAATCGGCTCTGAAATTGATGCTGACGATAAAACAAAAGACAATTTGCCGCCGCGTGTCGTTATTGACCATTTTTTCAACGTAACCGGCATTGGCGTTGTTATTCTCGGCAAAGTTCTTCAAGGAACGATTCATACGCACGACAAAATTGGTTTGTATCCGGTTGACAAAAAAATCGATATTCGTTCCATTCAAACACATGATATTGATGTTAAAACAGCCGGTACAGGATCGCGTGTCGGTTTGGCTCTTAAAGGGCTTTTAGAGCGTGAGTTGGATCGCGGGTATCTCTTATCTAACAGCGAAGTGATTGCAACGGATTTTGAAATCAATTGCCGACTCTCAAAGTTTGCCAAAAACGGCATTGGAGTCAACGACGTTCTTCACTTATTTGTTGGGCTTCAATCCGACCCCGTTCGTGTTCAAAACATCTTTATAAACGGTTCTGAAGTTGAAAAAGTCGGTCCCGGCAGTACAGCTGTTTTAAAACTGGCCGGTTCTAAAAAGATCGCTTACAATAAAGACGATTTATTTTTATTTGCAAGCCTTGAAGAAAATCAGCGCTTTACAGCAACCGGAAAAGTCGTCTAAGGAAGGAATCAAAACAAAGCCAAAATCGAAAAATTTTTCAAAAATAGGTTTAAATCAAAAAATTTTCAAAAAACAGTTTTAAAACTTAAGATTTTTTCAAAAATAGGTTAAATCCAAAAATTTTCAAAAAAGTAGTTTAAAACTCAAAATTTTTTCAAAAATTGGTTAAATCCAAAAATTTTCAAAAAAGTAGTTTAAAACTCAAAATTTTTTCAAAAATTGGTTAAATCCAAAAATTTTCAAAAAAACAGTTTTAAAACTCAAAACTTTTTCAAAAAACAAGTTAAATCCAAAAAAATTTCAAATAATCGATTTAAACCAAAACCTTTTCCAAAAAAAAATTAAACCCAAAAAAACTTTGGATCATATTTTGAATGCTATAATTTGGGTGTTTTTCATTTTATTTATTTTTCGTCGTGTTTTCACCGATGAGGGTATAAACAGGTGAATATTTCGTGTAAGCTGTCAATAGACCAACCAAAGCAGCCAATCCTAAGATATATCTGATGATAAATCCCTTTTTGATAATTATTAATAAAACAAGTGCAACTGTACCGATAATGGCATGAATCAGCCGGTCCTCACGGCCGACATTGGGTTTCATTTTTGAACTTGGAACATATGATGCACTGCGGGATTTTCGCGACTTTCGAGACCTTCGAAGACCAATGAAATGTGTAAGAAGCATCCAAATCATTTTTATCTTTCCATTTGTATTTTATTTCCTTGAACTTTATACAATCCAAACAAATCATAATGTATTTATGAGTATATATACACTTTCTTTTTTATTAATTTTAAAACAGGATACACACTTTCCTTTTTATTAATTTTAAAACGGGAACTTAAAATTACAATCACTTTATAATTTAGCAAATGATATATTTTTAACAAAACGGCTGTTAAATAACTAAAACGTGTTGATTTTGTTATGCAGCTCCATTAAAATCTGCAAAAGCTATTTATAGAGGCACTTCTTTTTTGAATTGTTTTAGATTGTATTTAAAAAAAAGTCATCCGTTTTCAAATAAAGTCTAAAACCACACATTCTATAACCACAAACCAATAAAACACACAAACCAGAGTTTCCACGTTTCGTGGGAACTCATTTTTTCTTTACTTTTTTGCTTTATCTTCTTTTCTTTACTTTCTTATTTTGTCTTTTTTTCTTTACTTCTTATTTTTGTCTTTTTTTCTTTACTTTTCTTATTTTGTCTTTTTTTCTTTACTTTCTTATTTTGTTTTTTTTCTTTACTTTCTTATAGTTTTGATTTCTTTTCT
>WRNK01000045.1 GCA_009776675.1 Methanimicrococcus sp. | reverse complement strand
TGAAAAAAATCTTTCCTTTTTCTTTTCATTTTTCCTTTTTTCCTTTTTTCCTTTTTTCCTTTTTTCCTTTTTTTTCTTTATCTCTTTTAAAGTTTAATTTCCGCAATCATTTATGAAACATTTTTAAACTTCGACCGACTTTGAGTTTTCAATGTTATGGGTTGTTTTTGCCGGAAAAGGACAGAAATTTTCGGTCATGGTCATTGAAGACAAAAAAAGGGAGCCGCTTTGGTTTGGCGAACTTGAGATGAAACATAATACTGCCGGATATCGACCCCATAAGATTCGTGTTTTGAAAAAGGAAGGGAAGGAACTTTCCGATGAAGAATATGTGCCGTCAAAGATATTTCTCGAACTTTTGAAAAAAGCCAATCGAATTATTATTTCAAAAGACACGCCGCCGGAAAAGGATTGTCAGCTGACGGATATGCTACAGGCGTTTCAATTGAAATTTGAACGTGTCGATATCTGTCGGTTTTGTCTGCTAAATAAGCGGTTTAATTTTATTAACAAATCATCTGTCAAATACGGCAAAGAAGTGATTTGTCCCGATTGTGCAAGGGATGAATTGAAAAAGGCACTTCGAAATTCCAAGCACAATATGAGCGATGCAACGATTGAGTTTTTTGAAAATGTGCTGAGCCGAACCAAAGATTTTGATAAAACGCTCTCAATGTTGAATGTCACGCATTTGGATGACGATGTGACAAAATATGATACCGTCTGTTCATCAACGAAAGAGAAAAAAACGGCGATTAAAACGCTTCCGATTCATCGAATATTTAAAAATCTTCTTTTAAAAAAATCCAAAGATTTGATGCCGGTTCAATCATTGGCGGTTGACGCCGGTCTTTTTGAAAGAAAAAATCTCATGATCATGTCCGCCACCGCCACCGGAAAAACATTGATCGGGGAATTGGCAGGCATCGAAAACTGTCTGAATAAAAAAGGAAAAATGCTTTATTTGGTGCCGCTTGTGGCACTTGCCAATCAAAAGTATGACCAATTCACACAGCGTTACGATGAAATCGGGCTGAAAACGTCCATCCGAATCGGTGCCGAGATGATCAAAACCAAAGAAACCGCCTTCATGAAAAAAACACTTGATGCCGACATCATTGTCGGAACATACGAAGGCATTGATCACATTCTGCGTCTTGGAAATGCGGACAGCCTTGGAAAAATCGGAACGGTTGTCATTGACGAGGTGCATATGATAACAGATGATGAGCGAGGTCACCGATTAGACGGGCTCATCGCACGGCTGCGCTATACCGCGCCGGATGCTCAATTCATTTATCTGTCAGCCACTGTCGGCAATCCTGATATGTTTTCCAAAAAATTGGATGCTTCCCTTGTTATTTATGAACACAGGCCGGTTCCGATTGACCGCCACCTGCTTTTTGTTCAAGAATATGAAAAGCTGAGATTAATGACACAGCTTGTTTCTGACGAATTTCGAATGAAATCTTCTAAAGGGCATCGCGGTCAAACAATCATTTTTACAAACTCGCGTGCCAACTGCCAAAGCATTGCTGCATCTCTTCCAATGCCGGCGGCTTACTATCATGCGGGGCTGAATCAAAAAGAAAGAAAAACGGTCGAGACAAAATTTGCGCGCGGAGAAATTCCGGTTGTCGTCACAACGGCTGCACTTGCCGCCGGTGTGGATTTTCCGGCGTCGCAGGTTATTTTTGAATCCCTTGCGATGGGAATTGATTGGCTGACAGTTCAAGATTTCCTTCAAATGAGCGGACGGGCCGGAAGACCGGATTACCATGACAGAGGCATTGTTGTTTTAATGGCTGTTCCCAAAAAATTCTATGCATCCTCCAAAGAGACCGAAGAAGATGTCGCACTTGCGCTTTTGAAAGGAACACTTTCGGAAGAAGGATTTGAGTATGATGAAGAAAGTCAGCTTGAAGAATTATTGGCATCGGTTTCCGTGACGTCCATAAAAAAAGATTTGTTGAAAATCACCAAAACGATGTTTGGGTCCGTCAGTGAAAACGCAATGCTTCTCAAACTTCAAAAATACAAATTTATAGAGATGAAGGGCGAAAATGTCAAGCAAACCGACATTGGAAGAATTGCCTCAGCTTATTTTTTATCGGTTTCAAAAACGTTCATGATCATGGATTCCCTCAAAGCAAATGTCTCAGCTCTTCGGATTATTACAAATTTGGACTTTTTTGGGGGGGCTGTATTCAAATATGCCGAACAAATTTCAAAAGAATTGCGTATGAATTTGCCGGCGCGTGTTTTTCAGGGTGCGTTTTTGGATATCATGTTTGACGGCAGCGTCTTAAAAGACGTCAGCCCGAAGTATCAAAAATTATTGCTGAATTTTGCAGCGGACATGATTGTCTGTTCTTGTAAAGAATCACCCTATTGCGGCTGTGCTGAGCGCAAGTTTTCGGAAAAAATCATTTTGCTTCGGACAAAAGGGCTTGAACCGATTGAGATTATTAAAAAATTGGAAGAAGAATACGGCATCACTGCCTATGCCGGTGACGTCTTCTCCTATTTAGAAGATGCCGTCAGAAACTTAGAAGCTGTCGAGCTGATTGCCAAAACCATGAAAAAGAATGAATCGGCGGCTGATGCCAAGGCATTGAGACTGAAAATCAGCGGATGACAAGATAAGTAAATATAAGAAAATAAAACATAATTAACACAATTAACACAAAACGCAATTAACATAAAAACAAATTTGAGATGAAATGAGTTAAAACAAATGTAAAATTTATTCCTGACAGAGATGAAATCACAATGACAGACATGGATAATAAAAATGCAAATATGAAAAAGAATCAATTTGTTATCGAGCCGAATGCACCGGCAAACCCAGCAAATGCTGAAAAAAAGGACGGAAATGCAGCACCAAAACCTGCCGGAGGGCAGCGTATTGATATTGTTATTGAAGTTTCAAAAGAAGAAGATTTTAAATCGTTTTATGCAATCGGTGCGATTGGTGTGAATAATATCTATGATTTTCGAATCAAATTTTATAATGATGAGCCGGAAATTGGTCGCCCCGATGGTGTTCGAAAAATTCAGCGAAAAATCGGATCAGAAATTGTACTTTCTCCGACAGCTGCCTTTGAATTGGCACGCTGGCTGAATCAAAATGTCCAAGATTATGAAAAAAAGTTCGGACCGATTATCAAAAACGCAGCTCCGGGAAGTTTTGGAAACGCCGACGACGATGAGGATAAGCACAACAAATTGCTTGAAGGATACGCTTAATGTATCTTTTTGAAAGCAAATTGTTCTAAACATTTATATGCATTGGATGCAATTAAAAATGCCGAAATTTATTTGAAATAAAACAAATTTTGGATATTTTTTTATTTTTGAAATGTAAAATGAAAGCGAGGGATTATTTTGTTCCCAAATAAAAAAGTTCAAAAAATTATCGGATCACGTGTTCTTGTTGAAATGAAAGGAGATGCAAATCTTCTTGAAGGAACGCTCAGCACAGTTGATGATTACATGAACCTTCACTTGATCGACACTGTTGAAATCGTTAATGGTCAAAGAGAAAGATCGCTCAACTCTGTTGTTTTGAGAGGAAATAACATCATTTTGATTACGCCGGTTGATGAGTAAATCATCAATCATCTTTTTGTTTTTGGCTTGAAATTTTCGAAAAGCAACGAGGAACAACATGAATCAGGTTAGAAAGGAAAGCACGAAAAAAAAGAATGCTCAAGAACCGAAAGTGGGTGCCGCTGAGAAGAAAGCAGAAAAAACTGCCGCCGTCAAAAAAACGCTGCCCACTGAATCAAAAACTCGGAATCAGAAAACGGTGACATCTGAATCTGCTTCAAAAAATGCAGTGGCAAAAACACCTGCTAAAAAAGCGGTGCCGGTTGTTTCAAAAGCAACTGTTTCAAAAAATGTTCCAAAGGCAGCTGTTTCCAAAAGTGTTCCAAAGGCGACCGTTTCTAAAAGTGTTCCAAAGGCGACTGTTTCTAAAAGTGTTCCTAAGGCGACCGTTTCCAAAAGTGTTCCAAAGGCAACTGTTTCCAAAAATGTTCCAAAGGCAGCTGTTTCCAAAAGTGTTCCAAAGGCGACCGTTTCCAAAAGTGTTCCAAAGGCGACCGTTTCCAAAAGCGTTCCAAAGGCGACCGTTTCTAAAAGCGTTCCAAAGGCGACCGTTTCCAAAAGTGTTCCAAAGGCAACTGTTTCCAAAAGTGTTCCAAAGGCAGCTGTTTCCAAAAGTGTTCCAAAGGCGACCGTTTCTAAAAGCGTTCCAAAGGCAACTGTTTCCAAAAGTGTTCCTAAGGCGACCGTTTCTAAAAGCGTTCCAAAGGCGACCATTTCCAAAAGTGTTCCTAAGGCGACCGTTTCCAAAAGTGTTCCTAAGGCGACCGTTTCCAAAAGTGTTCCTAAGGCGACCGTTTCGAAAAATGTTCCAAAGGCAACCGATTCAAAAAATGTTTCAAAGGTGACAGAAATGAAAAACGCATCAAAGAAAATAACAAAAAACACTGCGGCAGATGAAACACCTCTATCGAAAACTAAAAAAGCAACTCATACAACTGTAAAGGCTTCTGCTGCGAAAGAAAAACCCGTTCCTGAAATCAAAAAGACGGCAACAGGAAGACCGGTAAAAAAAATCGCTGCCAAAGACATAAAAGAAGAAATCATTCCTGGAAAAAAAGCACCAACAAGAAAAATGCCAAAAAAAGCAATTGTGGAAGAAGAAACCGTTCCCGAAAAAAAGACATCAACAAGAAGAATATCAAAAAAAGCAGTTGCTGAAGAAGAACCCGTTCCCGAAAAAAAGACATCAACAAGAAGAATATCAAAAAAAGCAATTGCTGAAGAAGAACTTATTCCTGAAAAAAAGACATCAACAAGAAGAATATCAAAAAAAGCAATTGCTGAAGAAGAACTTATTCCTGAAAAAAAGACATCAACGAAAAGGATGTCAAAAAAAGCAATTGCTGAAGAAGAACTTATTCCTGAAAAAAAGACCCCAACAAGAAGAATGTCAAAAAAAGCAATTGCTGAAGAAGAACCTATTCCTGAAAAAAAGACATCAACAAGAAGAATGTCAAAAAAAGCAGTTGTGGAAGAAGAAAAAGAAGAATACGTTCCTGAAAAAAAGACATCAACAAGAAGGACGTCAAAAAAAGCAATTGCTGAAGAAGAAAAAGAAGACCTTGTTCCTGAAAAAAAGACATCAACAAAAAGGGCGACAAAAAAAATTGTTGTCGAAGAAGATGAGGAAGATGACAAAAACCTCCTTGTAGCCAAACCCGCTCGCAGAGGAAGGAAAAAAGCGGTTTCTGACGATGATGATGAAGTCGATACATCCGCAAGGTCTAAAAGAAAATCGAAGAAAACAAAAGAAGAACCGGTTGTTGAAGAAAAAAAGGATATTGAAGATATCGTATATGACTTAATTCAAAAAAGAATCGGTGGCATCTATCAAAATGATATTTGGAAGAAAACAAATATTGACAGCCGCAAATGTTCCAGAATAATTAAAAAGCTCATGGATTCGGATTTAATCCTCCGTGAAGAAGCTGTTGTCGGCGGAACAAAGACATACCTTTTGAAAACAAAAGCCAATGAGAAAAAGCACAACTACGACGTTTTAATGGTCAAAGGCTTGTTTTCACCGTGTACCGGATGTATCGGGGAATGTCGCCCCGAATACTGTCCTGCCTTAACACTTTGGATTATGAACTTGAATGATAATCCGGAAGAACTTTACACCAGTATGGGCTATAACAGCGGCGCTGAGCCTGAACATCCAAAAAATGAGCCTGTTATACCGGTTGATTTTGTTCCCGAAGAAAGAATCGTGAAAGAAACAATAGAATATAACCTTGAAGACGATGATGAAAACATGTATTAAACCAATCAAATCGATTGAAAATACATGTTGTCTTTTTTTTTCAAAAACGGTTACAGTTCCTTAAAAATTATATAAAAAATACATATCGGGTTTACCAAAATGTATATATATCAGCGATTCCTTTTTAGGTTCTGCACGCTGCCCCCTAAAAAGAGGACGCGTAAAACCTTTTAAATAAAAAACGAAATCAATAAGTTTGAAAACTTTCATCAAAGCTGAAGAACTTATCATTTGCATGCTCCGATAGTGTAGCTCGGCCAATCATTCCGGCCTTTCGAGCCGAAGACTCGGGTTCGAATCCCGATCGGAGCATTCTTTTCCTATCGATTTTCAAAAAAAGTAAATATATCTCTTTTGAAAATTAATTTTAATTCGGATTCAAATGAGACATTCTTCTTTTTGTGAAACGATATAAAATTAAACTTATCGTTTATCACAATAATTAAAAAAGGTTTTATTTATGGAATCACTTTTAAAATTATGAACCCGTTTCAAGACGTACAAACGCGGGCAGAAAACTTTCTCGTGTCAATATCAGAGCGCGCTGAGCCCATTCCATTATTATGGTGGATATTTATTATTTTAATTGTCGGTCTTGGAGTCCCGACTTTGTTTGAATGGATGACGGCAGACAAAGGTTTTAGTGTACAGCTCATTGTTACAATTATAGGGTTCATTGTCGATTTCGTTTTCATTTACGCCACCGTTTGGATTTTGACATATTTCCACTACCGTCGGTTTTTAAAAGTGAAAAAAGGCGTCAATTTCTTCACATCAAAATGGTTTAGATTTGAACAAATAACATTATTCGTGTTTTTTTTGTTTGGCTTGGTGATGGGCATTCGGTTACAAGAGCCGATCTATGTTCTTCTCGCTTGTTGTTATGGTTGGACAGGTATCATGGGTATATTGTATTTCTATGAATGGCTTTTTAAAGGCCGCACATCTCGTCATACTAAATCTTTTTCATTGGTTGTCGAAGATGATGGAGGATCCTACCATTTCTGTGAAGACCGCCGAGAGCATGGTTGAGGTTTTATCCCAACATTGATATTTTAATTTTATTGAGCTTATCGACGGTTTTTAGATCGTCTTCAAAAAAAATAAAAAAAGAGCCTCAAGCGGGATTTGAACCCGCGGCCTCTTCCTTACCAAGGAAGTGCTATACCCCTAAGCCATTGAGGCGCTTGAATTGTTTAAGTTTTATTTAATCAAAAAAGCAGACTCCAAAAAGGAATCACTCGAATATTAATCTTTTGGTAATTCTCATTTGAGGAGTCTTTTATTTTAATTTTTATGAATTATTGAATCGGATTATTCGCCGCCGACTTCTTTTTTGGCGTTCTTGATGCGATCTTTAGAGGAGTAGCCGGTGGCTTTGTCTAAGAAAGTCCTGAAACGCTTGTTTGTGTCTAATACGAGATCATCCGAAATGCCGGCTGCGTTTGAGACAGTGTCCACAACAAGCATTTTTTTGTCAATCCAAACAGTGATTTCTTTTAAAACACCGTAAGACGTGGTCAACTTGCCGCCTTTTTCTTGAATTTGTGTGCCGAAACATTCTGTGAGTAAGCTTCTCATTCTTTCAATATCGGGAGAACATCCGCGCTTTAATTTATATTCCTGCATAATGACACCTTTTATTTTTTTAAGAAACGGTTTCTTTATTCTTGAATCTTTTTGTCTCCATTTTTTCGCTCTTTTTTAAAAAATCATCGTTATTGTTTTAAAAGAGAACAATCTATATGACATCACTTTCAAATCAAATCAAAAAAGGAATTCAATTATGTCGAAAGTATTATCGCTTCAGGATATTGTCAATCGAAAACGTTTCGAATTAGCAGAAGCCTCCGGCGAAAACAAACAATTAGAAAATCTTTATGACCTTGTGATTCCACTCGGTGTCCCAATGTCAATTATTCTGGATATGGTCGAAATGTTTGATTTAGAAGTCACTGACCGCGTGATTACCATAAAAGATCCGGAAGTCGCTCAAACTCCGGTCATTGCCCTTAGAGGACCCTTAGAGCGTGTCACAGAAGCCGAGAAATTCATGAAACGAGAAATTAAAAATTGGATAGAAAGCTGATTTTTGTTTCTTTTTTTTGTTTTTGCAAAAAAGGTTTTTAGATTTTAATTTTTTTCTAATTTTTTTTCTATTTTTCTAATTTTTTCTTAATGTTTTTTAGAACCCAATGCAATTTCAGATTTCATTTTTTAATTGAAACCTGAAATTGCAAAGGATGTTTGTGGTTCATGAGTTTTGCTGTGTTATTTTATCAGTTACTGTTTTCACATTTTCTTTGCCTTGAATCCATAGAAAATCGCAGCACATAAGGCAACAATTGCAACAAGTGCAATGGCGCTGGATGATGAAAATGTCGGATTGGACATGAAATCCCTTATCGAATTTGTGATCGTTTTTGATTCGGTCATTTCATAACCGGTAACCTCTGACGGTCTGCCATTTTCAGTAGGGGCGTTGGGTGAATCATAGCCGGCACCGCCGCCATTCTCTTGATTTTCAGGTCCGGGAGTTGTTGCTGCTGTTCCATAGCCGCTGCCGGAAGAATAGGATGGCGGCG
>WRNK01000044.1 GCA_009776675.1 Methanimicrococcus sp. | reverse complement strand
CACTTATGGAAAAGAAAAAAATATATTTAGAAACGACTCTATTTAATCATTATTTCGATACAAGAAATCAAGGATTTCATGACGATACAAAGGCACTGTTTGAAGCATGCACGGCGGGAATATTTGAGCCATATACATCGAAGTATGTGATTGATGAATTAGAAGCCGCACCTCGTGAAAAATACGACCAGATGTTTGACCTTACAAAATAGTACAATATAAAGGTTCTTGGTCCTTCTGATGCCGCGAATAAACTTGCAAGGAAGTATCTTTTCGAAGGCGCACTTCCGAAAAACTCACTGACCGATGCGATGCATATTGCCGCCGCTTCGGTTAACAAATTAGATACAATTGTCAGCCTAAACTTCCGTCATATTGTCAGAAAAAAAACGATTGCACTTACAAATGAAATCAACACTTCACTAGGATATAAAACTGTAGAAATAAACTCTCCAAAGGAGGCACTGGACTATGAAAAAAATCGACGACCCAGTCTTGGATGAAATTCACGCGATACGCCGCAAGATTAACGAAAAAATAAAAGATATGACTGATGAAGAGTGTACGGCATATTTTAATCAACGCGGTGATGCCGCCATAAAAGAAAGGGGCTATATAAAAATTTATCTTGACGAGGAAAAAACGATGTTCCGCCTTGAACTGGACCCTGACAATATACAAGCTATGGAAAGATACGCTGCAAACGTGGATAAGATGAATGAAATATGCCGTCCGCATGATGAAAGAACAAAAGACACAGCGTGTTCCGAGCAGACAGCATATTTTAAACAAAGCGAACCTGCCGCAAAAAAACACGGCTTATAAGATCGTTTATCTCGACGACAAAAAAACGCAATTCTGCTTTGAATTAAGCAGAAATAAACTCTCCAAAGGAGGCACTGAACAATGAAAAAAACCGATGACCCCGTCTTGGATGAAATTCACGCGATACGCCGCCAAATTTACGAAAAAACAAAAGATATGACGAGTTCCGAGCGGACAGCATATTATAAACAAAGCGTTGAAGACACTGCGAAAGAACTTGGATATAAAATTGTTTATATTGATGATAAAAAAACACAGTTCCACTTTGAATAAAGTAAAAATAAACTCTCCAAAGGAGGCAATCGACGATGAAAAAAACTGACGATCCGGTCTTGGATGAAATTCACGCAATACGCCGCCAAATTTACGAAGAAATAAAAGATATGACGAGTTCTGAACGGACAGCATATTTCAAACAAAGTTGCGATGCTGCCTTAAAAGAATGCGGCTATATAAAAATTTATACTGACGAGAACAAAACGAGATTCCGCATTGAATCGGACCCGAACAATATACAAGCTATGAAAAGACACGCCGAAATCGAGAAGGAAATTAACGAAATACGCCGTCAGAATGGCGAAAAAATAAAAGACACGGCATGTTCCGAGCAGACGGAATTGTTTTAAACAAAGCGAACCTGCCGCAAAAAAACACGGCTTGTAATATCGTTTATCTCGACGATAAAAAACGATTGCACTTACAAATGAAATCAATACTTCATTAGGATATAAAGCAATAAATAAAAATAAAGGTTCAGCCTCTCATATTTTGTATGAGGCAAAATTTTGATCTTCAATATTTTCGGCTTGAGAAAGAGGGTTTCTTCGCATAAATACGCTTGACTTTTTTTGCCAAAACGAAATCGCCGTTTTTGGATTTGAAACCGCCGTCACGCACTTTGATCGAAACAATCGGAAACTCTTTTCCGTTGATCCTTACAAATTGACCGACAACAAATTTGAAATCCCCCGAAACTTTTTGTTCCGCAGATTGGGTAATATCTTTTTGCTGAAGGGCGATTTTAACAGTCACTTCATCAATGGCGCGCCCCCAAATGACGTCAATGTCCTTTACAACAGCAGAAGGCTTTCTTTTGTCACCGCACTCCATTACCGTAATCATAATTGGAACAGCATCGCCCGTTGTAATGTCATCAACAATCAATTCATCGTCAATAAAAAAACGCTCTTTTTCATTGAGAAGCATCTGCATGGCATAAGAATTGTCCATTTGGCTGACAATGACCTTGATGGTCTTCATTTTAACACGAGGAATTCGATAACTGTGAACATTGCCGCAGTCCATGCATTTGGCAACAGGACTCTGTCCGCCTTTTAAAACTTCATGCCATGTTTCGTCTTTTGGAGAACAAGACGGGCAGACGATTTCGATTTCATTGCCTTCTTCAATCATATAATATCACCAAAAATTGTGATTTCAAAAAAGAAATCGAAGGGATATAAGAGTATTTGAAAAATTATGAGGGATTATGATCAATTGTGAGCCAAGCTAAAGTTTGCCAAAGTTGATTTATACAAAAAAACTTAATTCATTCTTTCCTTTTGAAAGAAGTGTGTTTGTATAGTCTTTCCATTTGTCGGCGGTTACGAAATGTTGTAATTCTGAGCAATCTGTATTTTGAACAATTGAATTAAAATTAATTCGCATAAGCAAATCTTTTGTAATGACACGTTTTGAATCGACAAACATAAAAGATTGTATAAATTCTTGTGTTTCTCTTTTATTTAGCAAATATTGAGTGATCAAGGCATCTTCCAAAGTGTCAAAACCAATAAAGTAACAAGTGTCATCTAACATTAAAATGGTGCTGTTTGGCTCTACGAGTGTGAATTTTGTTTGCTTGTACAAACCTGAAATTGCCACTTTGTAGGGTTTGAAAGAATAATCACCAACACCAAAAATTGAAAACATTGGCTTCCCGTTATAAATACTTGATTTCCGGTTTAAAAAATAATCTTTATGCTGTTGCAAATATGCTTTGGTTTTGGGCAGCTTTTCTAAAATAGGATTCGTCTCTTGACCAATTTTTTTTTGAGTAACAATGGTAAATTTACGAGGAGTGTTGACTCTGCTTTCTTTTAAATCTGAACTTTTGAGTATGCCATAAATCAAATCTTCTTCCAGTTCAAACTCCTCTCCCAGAGCGTTTTTAAAGCCCCCGTCTGTTCGTTCCAATTCCATAATTTTAGCACAATCGTGTTTAATCCCTTGTCGCCATACGAAGGGGCAAACACCATCAAAATCTTGATATTTTTTGTATTTTTCAGTATCAGAAGCAAATTTGTCGTTTACCCAACCCAATGTTACCTTTGGTTTTGATGTATAAAAATCATATTCTTTTGCCGTAAATTCAGGGGCTGAATTGAATTGACAAACAAACAAACTTGCATCCACCGCTGCCCCAAATTCTTTTTGTGCATTGATTGTATGCTTTTCGATATTGGAAATCGGGTACTCATTCTTTTTTTGTTCAAAAACGATATTTTTAATGACCGAGTTTTTTATCAAAAATGCAAAAAAACCATTTTCTTTGGCAAATAAATCTAACATTTTCAGAGAAATAAATTCACCAATATCAAAATTCCCTTTTCCTGTGATCGCATCAATTCCTTTTGCCTGCTTGAAATTGGATTTGGTTGGCAAATTTTTTGAATTAAGGATTGAGAGGGTACTGTTTGTTACCCAAGGTGGATTTCCAATAACCAATAATTCCTGACCATTGATACATTTTTTAATTTGTTGGAAATCAAAATCAAACACATTGCAATGATACAATTTTATTTGGGGTTTGTTTGCCGTTATATTTTTCAAAAAGTACTTTAACAAATCAAATTTGAGTTGCCATAGATAGTTTTCTTGAATTTCAATGCCGAAAATATATTGCAAAGAATCAAAGGACTTGAGGGCTGACAAAATAAAACTGCCATTTCCACAAGTCGGTTCGAGTAATATTTTTGGAGTGATATTTTTATCACAGAGATGATGGCAGATGGATTGAGCGAGTTGTTTATCTGTTTGAAAATCGCCATATTCAATACGATTTTCAGCCACAACAGTTGGATTGGTTTTCAAGATTTGTTGTAGTTGGACAAAATCATCCTTTTTTTCAAAAAATTCAACAATCCCCGTTTTGTCTTTCAAAACGTCATTTGCTGTTTCAAAAGAGTTGTATTTTTCTTTTTCAAAAAAAGAAATGACTTCAAAATCAATATCAATACGAGAGAAATCCATATTAACACTTATCTATGATTTTTGTAATTCCTGAAATTTTATCTTTCAATGTAACAATTCTGCCATATTGCAACCGCCATTGTAAAGCATTAGAAATCGTAAGGTAACCGATTTTCGGCGGATTTTTCAAAATCAGTTCCGCGATATTCATTAATGTAACATCATCCGCAGGAATATTTCTGTCATTTAAATAAGCAAAAATGTCATCTGCATTGGCTTTGTTTTCAATCATTTGTAATAAAGTGGTTGTCGTTTGATAATCGGCTGTACGCTCTTTTTCGATAAATGAGCAACTTAGAAAATCCAATAGAGCAGTTTTTGTTTTTTCGTTGTCTTGTTTGTTGTAAACAAATACCAACAAATTATAGCCTAATCCGAAAATCTTCTGGTGTGCATTCTTGAATGGACATGAAGATTGTGGTTGGTTTATTGAAGTTACTTTAATATCTGTATTGATTTCGGCAGAAGGCAAATCAATCCCACTCGCCGAACTGCCAACCATTACATCGTATTTTGAGAGTAAAAAATCTTTGAATTTATGTTCTATGTATGTTCCAACGGCTTTGCCATCCGTTATACCAAAGAGTTCTTTATTCGGCGTTTTTGATTCCTGTTCGCAAAACTCTTTGGCACAAATTATCAAGTTTTTTATTGTGAGAGTTTGTTTAATCATACAACTCATTTATGATCGGTTTATGTTTTTAAACTTACTGCATTTTTTCATTGGTATTAATGGACAAAAATGTTTACAATAAATCATTACATCATTCTTTCTGTGATGAAAATTTCCCCCTCAATTTTTTATAAAACGCATTTTCCTCCCCCTTAGATGTTAAAAATAATTTTTCAACAATCAACTCCGGCGTGCTTTTTGCAACATGATTTTTGATCGGATTTCTGTTTACGATTAAATTCAAATGATCATCCAGCCCGCCGGCTTCAATCCCGTCAACACGAATCGGAATGTCACAATTTTTGGCAATTGCTTCAGAGAGGTGAGAAACAAAAAGCGAAAGCGTTTTGCCGCTTTCATAAAAAGTCTCCATCAATCCTGCAATAATTTTTGAAGACGCACCGGGCTCAGTGATGGATTCCAACTCATCCGCAAAAACCGCCTTTTCAACGCCTTTTGAAACAATCGAAAAATGACGAAGTGTTGTTTCAAATGCGCCGGCGTCGAGTGTCCCCTTCGATTTTCCGAAATAATAAAATTCTTCGATCGGGGAAAATGAAAAAGATTCCGCCGGAACCGGAAATCCCATATGTGCCAAAATCAAACACTGACCAATCAATTCCAAAAGAGATGTTTTGCCGCCGGAATTGACGCCGCTTAACAAAACGATATTTTCAACATCATAAGAGACAGGAATAATTTTGTCAAAACCGTGTTTGCCGGTAAGGAAAAGGTTTCTTCCGTTTTTCAAATCGAAAAACATATTTTTGAAATCAGGGGAAGCTTTGAAATCTTTGGAATTGGAATCTTTGGAATTGGAATCTTTGACTTCTAATTTCGGAAACGTCATATGATACGTTTGTGCAAAAACGGCAGCGGAGTACCAGCAATCAAATTCCAAACAATCAGAAACAAGTGCCGTCATCGCTTCTTTTTGACAGGCAAATTCCTTTGAAAGCTGTTTTTTATGTTTGTGTTCCAACGCCGACAACTTCCCTAAAATCTCTTTTTTAAATTGAGCCGATACTTCTTGATGAATCACAACCGGACAGACAATATCGTCGCCAAAAATGTCGGAAAGGGAAAGCTCTTCCTCTTTTTTCAATGATAAAGCCGCTGCAATTTCAGAAAGAGACGCCTTTAAAAGATCCCGATATGATTTGGAAACGTTGTCTTGGACAATTGTTTTTAAATCGGCGCCTGAAAGAATTGTCATCAACTGAGAGCCATCTAATGTGAGCGTACTTCCCATGAGAATGCCTTTAAGCTGCTCGGATAAAACAGCCGCTTGCTTTAGCAAAACATCATCGCATTTCAAAGAAATCGCTTTTAATCGATCCGCTTCAATGTCCGACCCGACCGCTAAATCGCCGTTTGGATTTATTTTTTGAATCAGAAGACGGCAGTGGCGAGCAGTATCCGCCGAAAACGATGAAAATGTTCCATCCGCGGACTTGGAAACTAAAATTTCCGCCAACTTTAAAGCCGCATCAAACGCTTTCAAATTCTTAACAAAAAAGGACAAAGACATTTCGGGAACGAGATGCTCTAATTCAACCAGGTCCATGTCTTTGAAATAATCATAATCAAAATCCGGCAGTTCAAATTCGGGAAAGTCAAATAAAATGACGGCAGGATAAGAATTGAAAAAGTCAAAGCATTCCTGCATCTCTGTCACCAAGTGAACCGAAATCATGCTGCCGAATTTTTCACGAGCCGCCAGATAAACGGATTCAGAAAACGCCAAAATCACACGGTCTCTGACTTTTTGAGGCGGTGCCGATTTGACGGGAGAAATCATTGAAAGAAGAGAAGCAATCAACTTTTGTTCATCCGGTGAAAGCGATTGAATCAATTGAAGATGAGAAGCAATTTTTTCCTGAATGTTCATTGCCAAATCCAGCCGCTTTTTAGGATAAGGAACCAACAATTCCATAAAATCGGCAGCATATTCCGTATGGCAGTGCTTTTTGATCATTTTTAAAATATTGAAATAAAGCGTTTCGGCCTCTTTCGTCTTCAAAAAATCCGCTAAAGAAACCCCGTTTTGCTCTTTTGAAACATTTAAAATCAAAGAGCAAGCCGCTTTTTTTGTCATTCCCTCAACTTTACAAAGTTCATGAACATCGCCCTTAAACAACGTTTCAAGTGCTTTGCCTTCGCTTCCGAAATGAGTGATTAATTTTCTTTCAAGAACATTTCCGACGCCGGAAATATCCTTTAATTTTAAACCGGATTCAAAGAGTGCATTTTCAGCTTCTGTCATCATAAAAAGGAATCGGCGAAATAGGATATAAAGGTCAAATATGCGGGGTGAAAATATTAAAAAAGGAAAATGGGAAAAATGGGAAAAAATGAGAAGGTTTGCAGATGAATAAAAAGTTTTATTATCTTTGCCATATTTTTTGGAAGTATGATCAGAAGAATATATATTGACACATCGGTCGTCGGGGGTTTTTTTGATCACGCATTTGCGGCAGATACAAAAGCACTTTTCGACCGATTGGAAAAAAAAGAAATTGTATTTGTCATTTCAAGTGTTTTGAAACAGGAATTGAAAAACGCTCCAAAACGAGTACATGAGTTGTTAGACAAATATGACAATGATTGTTTTGAACATGTGTTGCTCACACAGGAAGCAATTGAATTGGCAGATTATTATATCGCCGAAAAGGTCGTTGGAAAAACGTGCGTTGAAGATTGTCGGCATATAGCCGTTGCAACGCTCAACAAAGTGGATGTTTTGGCAAGTTGGAACTTTAAACATATTGTTAATCTTGATAAAATTAAAGGCTACAATAGTGTAAACATGAAATATGGATATGCAAACCTTGAAATAAGAAATCCAAAAGAGTTAATAAAATATGAACACGAGTAAAGAAAAAGCATTCGATTGCGTAAAAATGAAAAACGATATTCAGGCGAAAATATATGCCGAAACAAAGGATATGAGTACAGCTGAGTTGTTGGAATATTTCAATGGCATTTAACGTTTCAACAAGACAAACAATGCTCACCGAATTTGAAATTTCGACATTCTGCTGTTTACATATCTTTGTTTTCCTTCTGAAAAAAGAAAAAATTTAAGTTTCACAATCAGATGAAACTTAAATTGATTGACCGTCTGCCTGATCCTGTGAATGTATTCCGGTTTTTCCAAGCATTTTTTTGTAAAGAACAAACCAAGGAGTATCTGCAACGCCGAAGAAGACTTTGACAACGATTTGGCCGACAATCATACCGGAGACGATTTCCCACGGTAGCGCCCCAACGAAATAAAAGGCAATGATGATAAAAATGATTGAATCAAGTGCCAAACTAAAGGCGTCGGTGACAAGAGAACGCAGCCAAATATAAGGATTTAAGAAAGTGTTGCCTTTGAAAGCCAATTCTTTGGGCTTAAATTTGCGTTTAATATAGGCAAACATATAAGCATCTAAAAGCGAACAGATCAAAAAGGCAATCCAACTGGCAAAAATAATTCCGGGAATCAAACCAAACAGGGAAACCCAAGCTTCTTCCAATTCAAAATAAGGCGCCGCCGGAATTTTAATTGCGAGCGCAATGAAAATAACAAAAAGCACTTGTGTCGCAAGTGCTATGATTATGGCAGCAACAGCTTTTTTGCGTCCGTAAATTTCGTTAATCATATCCAAAACTTGGGAAATGAACGAATAAATAATAGCAGCAGCCGGTGCAAAAAAGATCAGCGGGTGTCCAAACCATGTCCCAAAATCATAAACCGATAAGCGTGTCGCAATCACTTGAGAACTTAAAAGGTAAGCCACATACAAAGCTGTCAATGT
>WRNK01000043.1 GCA_009776675.1 Methanimicrococcus sp. | reverse complement strand
GACGGCCGGTGCTCTGACAGGTTCCGGCACAACTTGGAGTATTGCGATTTCCGGCGTGAGTGAAGGAACGGTGTCTATAGCCGTGGCTGCTCCGACAGGATACAGTATCAGCGGCTCTCCGCAGACAGTGAATGTATATGCAGCAGCAACGTCAACCACAGGCGGTGGCGGTGGTTCATCCACTGGATCTGCTACAATCGTCTCCGACCAAAACGCATCCCAAAGAAACGATTCTCAAAGAAATGATTCCCAAGGAAACGACACCATTTTCGTGTCAAACGTCCAACTCGACAAGACCAACGCCACATTGAGCGCGGGTGAAATCTTGCAGCTCATTGCCGCAATTACGCCTGAAAATGCAACGGACATGGGGTTGAATTGGTCAAGCAGTGATCCCTCCGTCGCATCGGTGGATGCAAACGGAAGAGTGACGGCTCATAAAGAAGGAACGACGACCATTACGGTGACAACCGATGACGGAAGCTTTACGGCATCTTGTTTGATGACGATAACAGGCGTTGCGGGTGATGACGGCAGCAGCATACCAGGGTTTGCGGTTTTGACAGCGTTGCTGGGGCTTCTTTGTGCAGTGATGTTGTTTAAGTGGCGGCAGCTTCGGGGAAAACAGCAATGATTTATTTTGGATAAAAATTGTTTTAATTTTTATCCAATTGTAAAATCACAATTAACCGCCTGTTTGATCAGATGAATCAGGCGGTTGATTCTTTTTTTTGTTTTTATTATTTATCCTTTTCGATTTTAAAAATTTAAGCATTTTTAAATAGTATTCATGCACTGTATTGAATGACAGTGCCTGCAATGCTGAGCCGGTTTTAATTGATGTTATCATCCTTAATTCCGTGATGCACACTCGCGCAGGCCCTTCCACTTATTTCTTTTTACCCATTTGATTTTTTATGTGTGATTTCAAAGTTTTTAATAAAAACGTATTGACTGTTGCTCAGCAAGTCGATAAATTAAAAAATGAAAGTTTATTATTCAAGGATGAATCATGGGCAATGTCTTATTTGGGGAATCATAATTTTTATCGGCTGCAAGGGTATATGCACCATTTCCAAGATCGTCGGTCTCATAAATTCTCAAGCTGCCTTTATTTCGAAGACATCATAAATGTATATGAATTCGATAGCGAATTAAGGCTATTATTATTCGAAGCGACCGGAAAAATAGAAATCTCACTTCGAAATCAGCTTATTAATTATTATTCTTTAGAGCATGGCTCACATTGGTATTTGAAATCTCATCTTTTCAGAAATGAAAATAATCATAAAAACTTTTTACAATTTCTCTCTTCAAAAATGAATGACAGTGATGAGGCTTTTATTAAACATTACAAAGAAAAATATGATATTCCATCTGAGCCTGCATGTTGGATGATTATGGAATTAATCAGTTTTGGTTATTTATCTCGTTTGTTTTCCAATTTAAATTTTAGCGACTGTAAGAGTAAAATCGTTGAGTATTATGGTTTATCCTCTTATGAGGTTTTAGAAAATTGGCTGCATTGTATAACTTTTATACGTAATAAATGCGCTCACCATAACAGATTGTGGAATAAAAACTGTTCTTATAACATCAAGATACCCAAAAAAACAAATCATTCGTTTGTCCAAAACAAAAATATTGAAAATAATAAATTGTATGCTTATATCTGCTGTATTTCGTACCTTTTAAACGTCATAAATCCTGATAATTGTTTTAAAAAATCGTTCATTGATTTGTTTGATAAATACCATATTCAATTGGAAGGCATGGGTTTTCCAAAGGATTGGGAAGACGATCCCTTTTGGGCAAGTTCCAAAAAAATCCAAATCCCAACGTAAGTCATAATAAGTAAAAAATAGCAACAGATTGATTGAAGATAAAATTTTTATTTCAAAAATTTAAAAAGCTTTAATTAGTATCCATCTTTTCCATAACATAACAGTGCCTGCAATGCTTAGCCGGTTTTTAATCGCTGTCAGCGTTAATACCGTGATGCACACTCGCGCAGGCCGTTCCACTTATTTCTTTTTTTATTACGTTTGATTTTAAACACCATACAAATATTTTAAATAGTATTAATATGCTATGGTAATTTGACCGTGCCTGCAATGCTTAGCCGGTTTTAATCGCTGTTTCAGCGTTAATACCGTGATGCACACTCGCGCAGGCCCTTCCACTTATCTCTTTTTTATTAAGTTTGATTTTTAGTATCTTTGATTTTTAGTATCTTTGATTTTTAGTATCTTTGATTTTTAGTATCTTTGATTTTTAGTATCTTTGATTTTTAGTATCTTTGATTTTTTTCTCAGATGGCAAACTATTTCATGCTTCACTTCTTTGTTTTGTTGTGTCTAAATTTGAACCTCTTTTTATGGCAAAAGCCGCCTTTCAAATGAAAATTAAAAAACGTCCGGTGACGCTTTCTCATTCAATTAATTCCGGCTGTAATTTACGGTGTGTTTTTTGTGACGAATGGAAGAAAAACACCATTGGGGGGAGGCAAAAAGATGTTTCTTTAGATTCCGTTTTTAAAATTATTGATCTTGCAGCGGATTTTGGGATTACGTCTTACAATGCTTGGTCAACCGAGCCGCTTCTTCGAAAAGACTTGCCGGAGATTATGGCTTATGCCAAATCTCGGAAAATGAAGACATTTATGATCACAAACGGAATACTTTTGAAAAAAAGGATTCATGAACTGAGGGATGTTGATTATATTTCGGTGTCCGTTGACGGACCAACAGCCTCACGAGAAATTCGGGGGGCGGATTATGATTCGATTCTCGACGGCATTCGTTATGCCTCAGAAGGCGGTTTTTTGAACCATTCGCTGTTGATGAACTGTGTGATCAGTTCTAAAAATTTAGATGAAGTGATTGATTTGGTTCATTTCGCCAAAGAGCTTGGAAACGTCAAAATGGCCGTAGAACCGATTTATTTGTTCAAACGCATGGATGATACGAATTGGGACGATTTATTGATTCAGGATGATCAGCGCGGCAAATTCAAGGATTTAATGACCCGACTCATCGACCTCAAAAAACAAGGATATCCTTTGATCAATTCAAAAACATATTTAAAACAAATTCGTGACAACCGCCCGATTCAAAATTGCCGTGTTGACCGCGGTGTTTTGGCAATTGACGATCTCAGCCAAATGTATCATTGCAGAATTCATAATAAGCCTCTTGGAAATGTTTTAGAGCAATCCGTTTTTAACGAAGACGGAACAATTCAAAAAAACGGAATCGCTGAGATTTGGAACTTAACGAAAAAAGAACGGGTAGAGATTCTTAAAAATTGTGAAGGCTGCCAGTTTTTCGGGTACGCCGAATTGACATTAATGAATAATTATAATATCGAATCCTTTTACGGATACGAATGGCTTTGATTTTTCTTTTCTTTCTTTTTTCTTTTATCTTTTTTATCTTTTTTCTTTTCTTATTTTTTCCATTTTTTAAAACGAATTCAATTTTACTGATTTTAAAATAAACTTTTCTTTATTTATTTTATTTTTCAACACATATTGATTGTATTTTAAAGTAAACTTGTTTTATTTTCAACTTTATTTTTTAAATAAGTATATATTCCAAAACCATTGTTTTTACCTTTACTTTGCGGTAAAAGTTCATCTTTTGCTTCATTAGATTTAAAAAAAATTTTAAAAAAAATAAAAAATTATTTGGAGTGAGATTATGTCAATTGTTACTGATGCCAAAAACGGTAAAATTACCGAAGAAATGAAAATTGTTGCTCAAAAAGAAGAGCTTGATCCTGAATTTATCCGCCGCGGAATTGCTTCCGGCAGAATTGTTATTCCACTTAGTCCCTACCGAAAAGTGAAATATGCCGGTATCGGTCAAGGCTGCCGTACCAAAATCAATGCATCCATCGGTGCTTCTTCAGATATTGTTGATATGGATATGGAAATTCAAAAAGCAAAGGCTGCAGAAAAGGCAGGCGCTGACACCCTCATGGAACTTGGAACCGGCGGCGATTTCCTGGGTATCCGAAAAGCAGTCTGTGACGCCATTACCCTTCCGGTCGGCTCTGTTCCGCTGTATCAAGCCTTTATTCAGGCGGCTGACAAATACGGCTCCATTGTTCACATGACAGAAGACGAACTCTTCAATGCCACAGAAGAGCAAGCCAAACTCGGTACCTGTTTCATGGCGATTCACACCGGCATCAACCAAATCACACTTGACAGACTGAAAAGACATGGCAGATACGGTGGTCTTTGTTCCAGAGGCGGCGCTTTCATGAGCACATGGATGCTTCACAACGAAAAAGAAAATCCGCTTTATGCTCAATTCGATTACCTTTGTGAAATCTTAAAAGAACATGAAGTCACACTTTCCACTGGAAACGGCATGCGTGCCGGTGCTGTCCACGACGCAACCGACCGCGCTCAAGTTCAGGAGTTAATCATCAACTCCGAATGTGCAGAAATTGCACACGACAAATACGATCTCCAAGTCATCGTCGAAGGTCCCGGACACGTTCCGCTTGACCAGATCAAAACCAATGTTCAATTGATGAAAGTCATGAGCAACTACAAGCCGTTTTACATGCTCGGTCCGCTCGTCACAGACATCGCACCCGGATACGACCACATCACAACCGCAATTGGTGCCGCCGTTTCAGCATCTTACGGCTGCGATTTCCTCTGTTACGTTACACCGGCAGAACACTTGGCTCTCCCGAATCTTGAAGACGTGATCACCGGTGTCAAAACATCCAAGATTGCCGCTCACGTCGGCGACATGATTCGTCTCGGCAAAAGAGATGAAGATTTAGCCATGGGACGTGCCAGAAGAGATCTGGACTGGGAAAAGATGTACAGCCTTGCCATTGACGGCGATCATGCCCGTGCTGTTCGAAACAGCCGCGCCCCCGGCGATGAAGATGCTTGTACAATGTGCGGTGACTTCTGCGCCTTAAAGATAGTCAACCAACATTATGATCTTGCCAAATAATTAATATATAAGATTGAGTTTATGGATATTTCAGAATGCTTAACATTTGTCAAACAATAAAAACATTTAAAAATTCCCCAGACAAAATCCCCAAAAATATCTTAATCTAAGCATTCAAACCTATCTTTAAAAAACATTCAAAAACAAAATCCCCAAAATCAAATCACATTGAGCCAAAAAAGAAAGGAGGAGCCTCTCCTCCTTTCGAGTATTGGTCTAATTTTTTTTTAAAACAAAAAAAGCAAAGTTAAAAAAGAAAATTTAACTTTTAAAAATTAAAAAATAAAACCAATCCAATCAGAATTGGTCATATTTGTGTTCGATTTTTTCTGTTTTCATCGCTTTAACTGTTTTTCTGTGAAGGACTGCCGAAACATCCGCTGCAAATCCGGCAATAATAAGCATGGCAGCCAGCAAGAATAAGAATAAAGCGGCAAAAGGCGAGAAAACATATGAGTAGGCTGAGTAAGCATAGAAGTAATCTGCTGTAAACAAGAGACCGCCCAGAATTGAGGGGAGACTCCAAATGCCGAAGAAGAAAATCGGATTATAATAGCGCGAATACATGTAAATGGCTTTGTTGATTCGATATCCGTCACGAATCGGGTTTAATTTTGTTTCTGCTTTTTCAGGGCGCGGCAAATAGGTAATCGGAACCTCTATCATCCTTTGTTCTTTCATTAAACACTCAACGGTCATTTCTGTTTCAATCACAAAACCATTTTGTTTCAAATCCAAAGCCTGAATGGATTTAAGAGTAAAAGCACGATATCCTGTTAAAATATCCTTTAAATTTGAATTAAATGAACGGCGGAAGAACCAATTGATGATTTTGTTTCCGATCAAATTGAGTGTTGTAAAAGCGCCGTTTGTTCTTCCGGCAATTCGATCTCCGGCAACATGATCGGCTTTTCCTTCCAATACCGGATAAAGAACTTTGTTGATTTCTTCCGGCAACTCCGTTGCATCGCCGTCAATCATAACAATATATTTTTCAGTGATCATTGAAAAGGCTTGAATCATTGCTTGCCCTTTTCCTTTGCCGCTTTGAATGACAACACGGGCACCGCAAGCCTCAGCAACTTCTCTTGTTTTATCTTTACTGTTTCCATCCATGACCAAAATGTTTGTGTAGCCGATTTTTTTAAAGCCGTCGATGACGGTTTGAATCGCACTTTCTTCATTTAAAACTGGAATGAAAATACACACATCATTTTTGTCAAAAATTATACTGTTTTCTTTTTCTTCGCTCATAAATGTCCCTTTGCGTTTTTGGACTCTTTAGAATTCTTTTGAACTCTTTTGATTGATTTCGTGATAAAACAAACGAAATCAATCAAACCCAAACCAATAAAAAATAAATTAAAATTAAATTGAAATAAAAATAGGACAGCCGGTTACAAAAGACCCATGTTGTCCAATTGTTCGCGAACGACTTCAACACCGCGATCGCAGTCTTTGGGTGATTTTCCGCCGGTCACGACGAGTTTTCCGGAGCTGAAAATTAAAACAACAACTTTTGGGTCGTTGATTCTGTAAACGAGTCCGGGGAATTGTTCGGGTTCATATTCAATGTTTTCAAGACCAAGACCGATTGCAATCGCATTGAGGTTTAAAACAGTTTTTAAATCAGCAGATGCAACGATGTTTTGAACCGAAATTTCCGGCTTTTCAAGGGTTTTAATACCGATCCCGTTTAATTTTTTTGCCATGTTTCCAATGACAGTGTGGACGTCATCAACGTTTTTTGCACCCGTACAGACAACTTTTCCGGATGTAAACACAAGGAAAGCGGCTTTGGGGTCAGCGACCCTGTACACAAGTCCCGGGAATTTTTGTTTATTATATTCCGCCGTTTGGAATTTTTCAACGATTAAGTTTAAGTCGAATTCTTCTGCCAATTTTGTAGAAGCAACGACATTTTCAATTTTGATATTTGATTCGCTCATAAGAAACACCGTCCGGATATTAATATTAATAAATAATATTTACTGATTCAGCATTTATTTTTGCTGAACACGAGAAGGCATAAATAAAGGTATATCAAGTATATAAAGGGTATATATAGGTTTTATAAATTTTTCGCTCCCTTTCCTTCTTTAAGCCATCGGCGCTTCGCAAAAACCGACCAACCGATATAAGCTGTTGTCGTTTTCGCCTTCTTTTTGGAAAATAAATGTTTTTGTATAGGATTTCTTTTTAAATACATCAAAAAAGATGACGGTTGCATTATCAATGGATTTTAAAGGATGTTTTTCCAAACATTGTTTTTCATTCTCTCCCCCCTCATTCTCTTCCCTCTCATCATCTTCCCCCTCATTCTCTTCTTTTTCATCCTCTTCTTTTTCATCCTCTTCTTTTTCATTTTCTTCAATATCGGGAAGTTCCATTTCCCATTTTCTTATTTCTTCAGGATCTGCATCTGTTGAAAAATCAGTCTTTTTCCCTTTTCCAAATATCTTTCCGTCTTCCCCTTTTTCAGATATTTCTATCCCGTTTTCTGTTTTGTTGTCTTCTTCTGTTTCGCCGTCTTCTTCTATTTCATTGCCGTCAAATGAAATTTTATATGTAAAACCTTCAGCTTCCAGCGTTCTTTTGATCTCTTCCAATGACAAAAAAGTCTCATCAATTTCCATAAAAAAGAATACGCTGTTTCTCCTATATTAAGACGACAAAAACATCTTCCGAATAAACACAATTAAATAAAACGTATCATTTAACTTTAGAAAAATCACTGAATCGGAGATAGAAATGGAAATCGGAAAAGTTCCTCATGACATTTTAAAGCAGCGGGTGTTTCAAAAACTCAGCCGTTTTGATTCAAATGTAATCGTTGCGCCTAAAATTGGTGAGGATTGTGCCATATTGGATATTGGCAGTCAATATTTCGTGGTGTCGTGTGACCCGATTACAGGCGCTTCTAAAGAAGTCGGCCGTTTAGCTGTTTGTGTTTCTTGTAATGATGTGGCATCATGTGGTGTTCGACCACTTTGGATTTTAGTGACCATTCTGTTGCCGCCTGAATCAACGGAAGATGATTTGGACACGATCATGAAAGAAATTGCTGATACGGCATCGGCTTTAAATGTCAGCATTATCGGCGGTCATACCGAAGTGACAGACGCTGTGACGCGTGTTGTGATCAATACAACAGCCATCGGTTTGGCAGATCAAAAGAATGTGATTTGTTCAGGCGGTTCTGTTTCCGGTGATAAAATCATTTTAACCAAAACCGTCGGACCGGAAGGAACTGCCATTATTGCCAATGAAAAAGCAGATGAGCTTGAAAAAATATTCGGCAAAGCTTTCGTTCAAAAAGCGCAAGGAATGATGTCTCAAATCAGCGTTTTAGAAGAAGGTATTCTTGCCGGAGCACTTGGAAACAAAATCGTTCATGCCATGCACGATATTACGGAAGGCGGTTTATATGGCGCTCTATGGGAAATGGCGGAAGCTTCAAACACCGGTGTTTTGGTTTATGAAGAAAACATTCCGATCGCAGACGAAACTCAAAAAATTTGCAATCATTATGGTTTAAATCCTTATCGTTTAATTGCCAGCGGCAATATGGTTTTGACAACCCCAAATCCCGATTTGGTTTTGCAAAAGCTTCATGAAAAGGGAATTTTGGCAACCGTTATCGGCGAAGTTGTAGAAAACCCGATGAAACGGTTAATTTACAAAAATGAAAAACAAAATGTTGAGGCAATGAGTGTTCTTCGTGCGCCAAAATCGGATGAGTTATAT
>WRNK01000042.1 GCA_009776675.1 Methanimicrococcus sp. | reverse complement strand
ATATTTTTTTTTTGAAAACGCTCAAATTTTGCTTTCATCCGCTGCGCTACTGAAAACAAAATTTGAGGGGGTTTGGATGTTTTTGGTAGAAAATGTTTTTAGGGTTTTAATTTTGTTTTTGAGGTGATTTGTTTTTAGGGTTCTGATTTTGTTTTTGAGATGATTGTTTTGAGGGATTTGATTTTGTTTTTGAGATGATTGTTTTGAGGAATTTGATTTTGTTTTTGAGATGATTGTTTTGAGGGATTTGATTTTGTTTTTGAGATGATTGTTTTGAGGGATTTGATTTTGTTTTTGAGATGATTGTTTTGAGGGTTTGTTTTGTTTTAAATTTGAAACATCCCTTTTCTTGAAGCGATTCAAAAACGGGGTACGTCTTTCCTTAAAAGCGTTTGATGATTTTGAAAACGGTACCCCCGTTTTTTTGATATGAAGCAAAATGATGTTTCGTTTTCCAATTATTCTGAACGAATTTTTGTCTGGTCAGATGACAAATAATATCATCATGCAATTCTATTATTGAACAAATGATGTATTTTCAAAATAACATTATTTCATCACCTAAAAGTATTTATATCCCATAATACCAACAATTGGGTAGATTAAATTTTTGATAAATGTTTCCATTTAAATCAAAAAATGATTGATTCTTGGTAATTTAAATGTTTATAAAACTATCAAAAACATTTTATCTATTGAAGAAAAATGATACACATCTACGATTGATTATATTAAAAAAATTGTTATCAACGTAAAAAAAACAATAACGGGGACATAAAAATGAATCAAAAAACGTTGCTTTTTTTTGTCGCAGCTGTCGCCTTTCTTTTAATACTGCTGCCGACAGCACACGCAGCTTACACAGAAACATACTATGTTTCAGCATTCGGAAACGACTTAAATGACGGTTTGACTGAACTCACTCCTTTTGAAACACTGGCAAAAACCGCCGGTGTGATCAATAGTGCCGGAACAGATGGCGATTATCTTGTCATTGTTATGACGGATTTAACCTCGACGGCATGCGCGCGATATTATGATAACAGTGTCACCATCACAAGTCCGGGTGCGACACCTGTCACAGTTACCCGCGGCATCGGATTTAGCACTTTGAATGAACCAAACCGTGGTCAATATAATCCCGCCATGCTGGAAATCGGCGGGGATGTCTCACCATCCGGACCTCAGATTTCTTTAACGCTTAAAAATATCATCTTCGACGATGACTTTCTTCACGAAGGCACAACATTTGACCACCAAAAAAAGGGTCTGGGCAACTCATGGGCAACTGACAATTTGATCTATGTTCAGGATGCTATCGTTGCTTCTTATTCCCCGAATGCAAAAATCATATTGGGTGACGGTGCTCAATTGCATAACTTTGGCGGAATGACCGCACTTCGTGCAACCGATGGCGCAACTGCAATAATGGAAAGTGGCAGCTTGATTACAGAATCCTCCACAACAGCAACAAGACAATTGAGCTCCACGGCAACGGATTATCGAGCGGTTGGAGAGGCAGCTGTCACCATTGCTTACGGTGCCCATTTTTACATGTATGAAGGCGCAAAAATTGAAAATATCGCAAATGCACACAGCATTAAATTCGATCAAAGCGGATTTAGCTTTAAATGCTTCATTGATGGTGAAATTACCGGAATGAAAGGAAACAAAGGCTGGGACGCTACAGACCATAGTTCAAATATTCAGCATGAGGGACGAGGCTTCAAATCGGCCATCTACTTTAATCGAGGTACAACCCTTGATCCGTGGACGGGTGCTGTTGGACCTGCCATTATCGGTGAAAACGCCAACATTCATCATAATGCTATAAAATGCGGCGCTATAGGTATCAGCCGCAGCACAGCAATTTCAGTGAAAATATACGGCAAAATCAATGACAATTCAGGTCAAACAGGCACGAGATGGCAAACTCTTCCAATATTCGGAACGGTAGCAATCCCATATGGTACCAACGGCGGCGGCATATACATTGTTAATGGTGGTACAGTATATTTGGAAGAAGGCAGTGAACTCTGCAGAAATTCAGTGATTGACAATGCTTATGGCGGCGGTGCCAACGTTCAACAAAGCGGCTCAAAACTTGTAATGAATGGAGGTCTTGTTTCAGGCAACACTGCTTCCGGAATGGGACCAGGCATAGCGGTAAACAAAGGCGGCAGTGTTTTTGAGATGAATGGCGGTACGGTTAATAACGGAGCGAACGGCGTTTTGTTATTCAATAACGCAGTGTTAGGTCAAACCGATAGTGACTGCAACAGCTATCTTGACCTGAAAGAAGGTAGCGTTTCGGGTGTAACTGTACATAATAATGTTGCTTTTGGAAACAACATGACAAATCAATATCGTCATCTTCGTCTGAGTGAAGATGTGATTATCGGGACCGGACATATCAGCGTTGCCGGACGAAATGTGGCTCTGACGACAGCAGATTTAAAAATCGGCAATCCAAATACAGCAACTTACACCACGATCCAATCGAATCTGCCGCAAGGCTGGACCATGCCTACGACTGTCGGTAATGTCATCGGATTTTGGATACAAAAAGATGATACGGTAATCTTTTCTGTACCGGCACCTACATCAGGCACATTTCCAAGCAATTATAACCGTACTCTCGGCATCTATTTTGCCGCAGTGCAAGCAACGCATGCGAACGGTACAGCAGATACAAGCATGCCTGCCAAGATTCATCCCACCAAAATCGTCGGATCTTCGATTGTCGTTTCCGTTCCCCTTGAGGATTACCCAAACGGCGCTACCATTGCATTGGTTCAGCCCACGACAATATACGGTGAAATTGTTTTTGACGCACCTGCGTTGTTAGCTTATGACATAAACGCTGCCGACTATACTATTCCTTACACAGCGACATATGATATGCCCCAAGGTTTGCACCAAGAACTGGACACAGACGGACATGACAACACAAACACAGATTTTGTTTTAACCATCTACCCCGATTCCCGCACAATCCCCGATGTCTCAAACATGGCTCTTGTCAGTGATCTCTTTGAGATGGACGGTACTCCTGTTTGGAACTCTGCAATGGGCGAAATCGTCGTGACTCTTAAACTGAAAAGCGATTGGAAGAATACGGCAAACAGTTTGGAATCCGTTTTTGAATTTGATTGTGACATGGATGCAGCAGACTATGAAGACGGCGAATTCCTGTATCTTACGGGAGAGCTCATAATTTCCGGAAACGGAAAGAACTATTATGTCTTTGGAAATCCGGCACAAACAGAAATGAAAATTCCCAAATACACTGTTACCTATGATCCAAACGGCGGTACAGGCACAGCTCCCACCGAAACAGATAAAGAAGAAGGTGAGACGTTTACAGTTGCTTCTGCTTCCGGATTAACGGCGCCAATCGCCACCCAACAATTCAAGGAGTGGAACACGGCTTCCGACGGCACAGGTACATCATATGCCGAAGGCGAAACCGTGACCATGCCTGCAAACAACCTGATCTTCTACGCCATTTGGGTGAATAGCTACATCATCACCTACGACGCAAACGGCGGAAGCGGCACAATGCCAAGTGACACCGTCGCAGAAGGCAGCAATTACATCATAGAGGCAAACACCTTTACCCACACCAATTATACCTTTGCAGGCTGGAACACAGCAGCCGACGGAAGCGGTACAGCTTATGCGGCCGGTGCAACCATCACAAATGTTCAGTCAGATATTACTCTGTATGCGCAGTGGAAAAGTGGAAACACAGGTGGCGGCGGTCATGGTGGCGGAACCATTGTTCCTCCGGTAACACCACCTTCTGTTCCGGAAGGTGAAATCGAAGCACCTGAGAAAGAAAGCAACAACACCATCGATAACAACACCCCGGGTCTTGTTCCTTCCACTCCTGTCAAAGAATGGATGCTGCCTCTTTTAATCATTTAGGCACTGCTTCTTCTGCTCGTTCCTTTCCTGATTATTTGGCTTTGCAGACGGGATGATGAGGATGAAGAAGAGCAAGAAAAAAAATAAGGAAGAGGATCAGAAAATAACATGGAAATAAAAAAGAGACTTTGAAAAAATAAAAAAGAGATTCTGAAAAAATAAAAAAAGAGATTTTGAAAACTAAAAAAGAGAATCAAAGAAGAGGATGATTTTTTCTTCTTCTTTTCTTTTAATGTAAACGTTTTTTCTTCTTTTCTTTTTTGTGTAAACGTTTTTTCTTCTTTTCTTTTTTGTGTAAACGTTTTTTCTTCTTTTCTTTTTTATGTAAACGTTTTCTTCTTCTTTTCTTTTTTGTGTAAACGTTTTTTCTTCTTTTTTTTATGCAAAGAACATTGTTTCTTCATTTTTGTTTTTGTCCACGATAAAAAAAATCTTTCTTTTTTCTTTTTATCGTGGTCGATTTTAATTTTTTAATCGATTTCCGTATTTTCAAAAGACAGGGCTTGATGCGGGCACATGCCGATACAAAGACCGCATTTGATACATTTTTGTGTATCGTCTGTGAGATTCCAGTCTTTGTCAAAGGCAAAAACTCCGGCGGGACACACGGAAATACAGCCGCCGCATTCAACGCATTCATTTTTATTTCGGAGGATGAGGGCACTCAAAATTGTAACGGAGGCGCCTCTTTCTGTCAGTTCTTTTTTGATTGTTTCAAAGTTATGGTCGGTGATTTCAATGATCATCTCGCCACCGCTCGAATCAACGTGTGTGGATATGATACTGACAAGGATGCCGGTTTTTAAAACGACTTCCGAAAGGACGGGGGATTTGACACGCTCCTCCGGAAATGTGATTTTTAATTTCATTTTTGTTTTCCTCCTGTGAAGAGTCTGCTGATGTGCTCGCTGGTTAATATGCCGACCACGTTTTGATTTTCATCAATCACGGGAATTGCGGAAATGTGATGGTCAGCGAGGCGTTTGGCGACGATGTCTATGGTTTCTTCCGGCGTACAAGTGATGACATTTTTTGTCATGCATTTCTCTACCGTTTCAATCTTTCCTTCCGCAACCGCTTTTGAAATGTCCCATGATGTGATAATGCCGACCAAACGTTTTTCTGAAACAACGGGGATGTGGTTTCGCTGGTTCTTTTTCATCTTTTTGGCGGCTTCCACATAACTTTCCGTCTTTTCAACCGTAATGAGTTTTTCGACAATCACATCACGAACGCGAAAAACGGTGTTGGTCTCTTTCATCGGCTTTGCGGTTTGCTTTTCCGGCAGAGATGTTGTGTTTTGCCCGAGCGTAAACGCACCGTCTTTGATGAGGCGCTTTAACTGTTCTGCCACCTTTCTTGCCATTTTGAAACTGGAAAGCGGGGATGTCGGAACAGCTTTTCCATTAAGCTCAACGCTTCCGGATTTCAGCTCTTCGTAAGTGGTTTGCCGAATAGCAGGACGGTCTCTTCTGCCGATGCTGTAATCTTTGATATTGACTTTAATATCTTTGTCTCGGACAGCCGTTGCTTTTGCCATATCTGCGTCCAGTATCGGAATTGGAATGCCGACTCCTAAGTAAAGGGATGTTCCATATCCTTTAAAACTGGAAGCATTGACATATTCTTTGGTCATTTGCTTTAAATCGGCGGTTGTCATGAGTGTCGCATAGCCGGATGCTGTGGAACATTGCGTTCCTTGTCCGACAACCGTTCCGACAGCGCCGCCCATGAATATTTTGGTTCCGGCGCCGATGGTTCGGTATTCCGGATCGTTGGAAAGCGGCGATAAAATGCCGGCGCCCGAATATGTCACGTTTTTGTACTCCGGCAGCAATTCACCCATGTAGGTGTGCAAAATCTTTTTGGAGCCGTTTGTTGCGGCGTCATAGCGCTGATAAACATTTCTCGGATTAACCATGATGGCTTGATTCAAATCATCCAGTGTCACAGTTGTTTTCAATTCCGTTCTTGGATAGCAGTCCGTTCCGTATGAAAAAGCTTCAATTTCGATTTCTTTGCCGCTGATCAAATCTTCAATGACATGAGCGCCACCATACTGAATCCCAAGTTTTTCAGAAACTTGAGTTGCGCCGAGATAAGCATCAACAGCAGCAATTCCACTGTAGGCTTCCACATTGTTCATAAACATTTTTGTAATTTTAATGGGAACTTCAGAATGGCCGAAGTTCAAAAAGACACCTGATGAACACATGGCGCCAAAAGTCCCTGTTGTCACAACATCTACTTCAAGTGCGGCTTTTTCGGAACCAATATCATCCACAATGTCGGCCATCTCTTCTGCAGTGACGACACAAACATCTCCGGACTCAATTTTTTTATTGATCTCAGCGATCGTTTTTGCCATAAATCTTATTCCTCCTTTTTAATCTAAGAATTTGAAGGATGTTATTAAAGTATATAAATTTGACTAAGAAATATAACTGTAAGTTATATACGATATTTTGAACTCGTTTTTGTTCATTTTGTTTCTTTTTTCAGTTTTCGTTTTTTCGTTTTTTTCAGTTTTGTTCATTTTTTCATAATCTCTTTTTCAAACAGAGACGCCGTTTTTTCTTTCATTTTCTTTCTTTTCTTTTCCTTTTTTTGTTTTTGTTTTTACGCCGAATTAAAATTGTATGTGTATGGATACGTTTTTAAATAATATGTTTGTATGTTACTTTGTACTGTCAAATTTTATATTATAAAAATCTTCCAACATTTTTTAAAAAAAGTAAAAATCGTATTTTTATGAAGGAACAATAATTGTTATCGGTGATTTTTTTTGACACAAGATTTGCAAAACGATAAAAAACCACGATTGTTAGTCTGTTACAATAACCCTTGCTATGCTAATTATTCATTGCGGTATCGTGAGTTAGGGTGCCGTTTTTCTGATTTTTTCAGACATGATTTAAAAAACTATCAAAATGCGATACTGATGGCACTTGATCTTTATCGTTTGAAAAATGATGATAAATATTTGGACAAGATTGATGAAATTTTACAAAAAAGTTTGGAATATATCGGTTTTGTCAAGCAGGTGGAAACCCATGTTTTCGGCGGCGGGCTCCTTGGATTTTATTCTTGCTTTTCCATGATCGATCAGATCACGAAACAATATCCGTCTCATTCATTTAAGGTCACCGGCGAAGATTGTTTTGTTTTGGCGGATGCTTCATTTCAGTCAATTTTTGAGTTGATTTTCTTGAATGCTTTTCGAGAAGGAGAAACTCATGAAACATTATTCTCAGTGTCAAAATTTGTTGAAAACGATGTTCCAAAATGCCGCATTGACATGACGTTCCAAGATTTTTCTGTTTCAAAATCGATCGTCGATGACATTTTAAAGAATGATTCGCTGAGTATGAGCGGCAATTTTTTAAGCATGTGTCTTTATGTCGCAAAATCAATTGCTTATCGTTGTGAAGGAAAATTATTATTAAAAGAAGCGAAGGACAATCAAACCACATTCTCTTTAATTTTGCTGCAAGAGAATAAGCAGATTTTTAAATCCCTTCCGAAATCTTGATTTCAAATCCTTTCCAAAATCTTGACCAAAACAAAAGAACCAAACCTTTTTTTATTTTGTCGGGATTGACTTAACCATATTTTATAGTTTTTTATTTTTTATGTTAGGTGATTTTGGTTGACGCGCGTTTTAGCAACAGGAACATTTGATCTTCTTCATCCCGGCCATCTTTATTTTTTAGAGCAGGCGAAATCTTTGGGTGATGAATTGTATGTTATTGTCAGTCGAGATCGAAATGTTCATCACAAGCCTTCTCCGATTCTTCCCGAAGAGCAGCGTCTTTTGATGGTTCGTTCATTAAAACCGGTCGATCATGCCGTTCTCGGAAGTTTGGTAGATTATTTCGAGCCCATTGAGTCCATCCGCCCCGATATTATTGTTCTCGGACACGACCAGCATTTTGATGAACAAGAATTAAAAGATGCTTTGAAAAAGCGCGGTTTTACGCCAAAAATTATTCGCCTGCCTTTAAAAGACGAGAGCTTTTGCAGCAGCCGCACAATTGTTTCAGAAATAATAAAACGGCAAAAAAAAGAGCATAAATAAAAGTAAATGAATGCAAACGAATGTATTTGTCTTATTATTCATCGTCCCTTATCATTTCAATACATTGAATATTGTCTATATATTTTTGGCAAATTCATTACGGAATGTCCGCTTCGTTATCTAAAATGTTATTTTTGTCGTCCTTTTTCCTTATCCACAGATACCTATTCCTAAATATCGTAATGTACAACATGAGAAAGGATCCTGGCGGCTTATCTTCTAATGACGATCCAACTTCAAGTTCCAATACTGTGTCCTCAACGTCAATTTGAAGTTTATTGCTTCTACACCAATCTATTTTTGCATAAATAATATGTCTGCCTCTCTTTACAGTAAAGTGCTTTGTTTCATTTATTTTTATGCCGCCTTGATGCACACCGTCAATGAATATTTTGTATGTTCTAAGTCTATCGAAGTTACTGCCTAATCTTGTCAGCTTTATCATACGAAATCTCTCATTTTATCTGACTTCTTCACTCATTATTTTTCTTGAAATGATTTGTTTTCCAACACCAATAATTTTCTTTTTAAATCAAGACCGCCGGCATACCCGACGAGTTTTCCGCTGCATCCGATCACTCGGTGGCAAGGGATAACGATTGCAATCGGATTTTTGTTATTTGCCAAACCGACAGCGCGGCAGGCTTTTGGATTTCCAACGGCTTGTGCGATATCTTTGTATGTTACCGTTTTCCCGTATGGAATATCGCACAAGGCGTTCCAAACG
>WRNK01000041.1 GCA_009776675.1 Methanimicrococcus sp. | reverse complement strand
CTTCTCCTGCCGAACTTGGGGCAACCGCCGAAATCGGGGAAGCGACCGCCTCAAAAATCATTAACGCCGCAAGGCAAGCTGCCGACATCGGCGGTTTTGAAACAGGCGATATGGTTTTTGAAAGACGCCTGCATATCAACAGAATTAAAACAGGCTGCACCGAGTTTGATGAAATGCTCGGCGGCGGTTTTGAAAGCCAGTCTATCAGTGAAATTTACGGGGAATTCGGATCCGGCAAAACTCAAGTCGCGCATCAATTGGCGGTTAACGTCCAATTGTCCGAAGAAAACGGCGGACTAAACGGCTCTGTCGTCATTATTGACACTGAAAATACATTTCGTCCTGAAAGAATCAAACAAATGGTTGAAGGAAAAGCCAACGAACTCGGCATTGAACTCGATGCGGATGAAGTCTTAAAAAATATTCATGTCGCCCGTGCCTTTAACTCAAATCACCAAATATTGCTCGTCGATTCTGCCCTTGATTTGGCAAACGAATTAAAAAATTCCGACAAACCTGTCAGGCTCTTGATTGTGGATTCTTTAACCTCACACTTCCGCGCTGAATACATCGGTCGCGGAACCCTCGCAGACCGCCAGCAAAAATTAAACAAACACCTGCATGGGCTGCACCGCTTTGCCAACTTAAACAACGCCGTCGTTTTGGTGACAAATCAAGTCATGTCAAAGCCGGACGTTTTCTTCGGCGACCCGACAAAACCAATCGGCGGCCACATTCTTGGGCACACCGCAACATTTCGGCTCTACATCCGCAAATCCAAAGGCGACAAAAGGATTGTTAAATTAATTGACTCTCCAAACCTTCCCGAAGGAGAAGCAGTTCTGGCGGTCACGAAAGACGGAATTGTGGATGCTTAAAGGAATGAAAAAAGAAAACAAAAAAATGCTTTTTTCTCTTAAAACAGAAAACAGCTGATTAAATCGGATTCGTCCGTGTCAATTTATTGGCCGATTCATTATTCACCTGACGGTCAATATTGATCAATCGGCTGTTTTCAAATCACCAAGATATATTTATGATGTCATTCTATTTCATTAAAAATAAAAGCGGAGATATCAAATGAACAAATTGTTTTTATCATCGTATTTTTCAGATGTAGCTGCCCTTTTGCCGGATTTTGCCGGAAATGACTGCGCCGGCAAAAGGGTTGTATTTATCCCAACTGCCAGCTTGCCAGAGAAAGTTACTTTTTATGTCGGTGCTGATAAAAAAGCACTCCAAAAACTTGGAATGGTCGTTGAGGATTTAGAAATTACAAACGTGTCAAATGAGGAAATAGCGAAAAGCATATCCTGTGCGGATTATGTTTTCGTATCAGGCGGAAACACGTTTTTTCTCTTGCAGGAATTGAAGCGCAAGGGCGTAGACAAGATGATTGTTGAACATATAAACAACGGCAAACTGTATATCGGCTCGTCTGCGGGGTCAATGGTTCTGTCCAAAGACATAGGCTATGTCAAGTATATGGATTCCCCCGATGCTGCCCCCGATTTGAACAGTAACTTTTCCGCTCTTTCGATGGTGGACTTTTGTATTGTTCCGCATTTAACAAATTTCCCATTTAAGAAAGCCGCCGAGAAGATAGTAAAGGAGTTTTCTGATACGCTTGATATAAGGGCAATCAGCAATAATCAAGTTATTACTGTTGACGGTGAAAAAGTGGAAACACTTACAGCAAATCAAAAGCAGAAAAAATAAAAAAAGATACGATGATTTATTTGCAAAAAAATTGACACAGTTTATATAATCTGAGATACAATGAAAGACAAATATGTCTCCCGAAGAATTAGCCCATTTTCCTTATTTGCCGGAAGCTTTGGAATATGCCGGAGAGCTGGACTTTTCGATTGAGTCTTTGATGACGTCCATTGCCTTTGAATCAACGCGACGGCGCGGATTTCAGCGTTTAATGGAAGCTTTTGAGGGGGAAGTGTCAAAGCCGTCTTTTGAAAATGAAAAGGAAGTGCTGGCAGAACTTTTATCTTATCCGTATGCCCGCATCTTAATTTCATGCTTTAACGAAGCGGCTTTTACAAGGCGGTATGCTTTGGCGGAAGCAAAAGCCGCACATACGCTTTTGAAAAAAATCATGGACAAAGATCCGGCATATGTCCTTAATATCAGCAAAGATTTTGGAATCACGGCATTTGGAAAAGACGAATACATCCGAATCCATTTTTCAGACTATATCCGCTATTCGATTTCAATGAGAGATATTTCATGGAAATTGATCAATCGCCCGATTGAAAAAGGATATGTCACAGTCCAGCGTGATGAATTTGTGCGCCTGCTTCAAGAAGCGGTTCGGAAAAACATTGAAAGTTCTCTGCCGATTCAAAACATTCCGGAGGATATTCAAAATTCCTGTTCTGTTCAAATTGCCGAATTAACGGAAAAATACAACAGCCAAAAAAAGAGTACGGATGATGCTGATTTCGGAGAAGTGGAAGTCAATTTATTCCCGCCCTGTATTTTAAAAGCGATTTTAAACGTGAGAGAGGGCGTCAACTTGGCACACTCCATGCGTTTTGCGATGGTTTCGTTTTTATTAAACGTCGGAATGTCCACAGACGACGTTGTCGGTTTGTTTAATGTTTCCCCCGACTTTGTTGAAGAAAAAACAAGATATCAAGTTGTGCATATTGCTGAAAATGAATACAAAACACCGGCATGTTCGACAATGCAGACCTATGGAAATTGTGTCGGGCGAGACAATTTTTGTGATAAAATAAAACATCCGCTCGGTTATTACAGTTTCAAAAAATTTATTGCTGCTGAAAATGCGGCGGCTGAAAATACGGTCGTCGAAGATGCTGCCAATGAAAATGATGTTGTTGAAAACAATGAGGTTGAAAACGATGCCGCCAAAAATGCAGTCGGCGGTAATGACAAAAAACAACCGAAATCGAAGGAATAAAAAGATGGCGGATTAAAGAAAAACGACATTTTTAAATAACTGAAATGAATACTTACAAGTACATCTGTACAAAAAATTGTACGAAAAACGATACGATATATTGTACAATTGCAAGAGACGAAATTAAGGAGGAAAAAAGATTCAAGCGATTAACTATTCTACTGTCAGAAGCAATTTCAAAGAATATTTAGATCATGTCAATGAAACCGCAGAAACGATCATCGTTACTCGAAAAAACAATAAAAACGCAGTTATAATGTCTTTAAACGAATACAACAGCCTCATGGACGAACAAAAACGATTGAAAAACGAAGCATATTTGATGGCAATTGATGCTTCAATCAAACAAATTGAAGATGGAAAAATTGTCATTAAAACCATTGAGGAACTGGAAAAATGACAATTATCTTTTCGGAAGATGCTTGGAAAGAATATATCGAACTTCAAAATACAAACTCTAAACCCGTCATTAAAAAAATAAATGAACTCATCAAAGAAATACAAAGAAAGGGTTTATCAAAAGGAATGGGTCAACCTGAACCTCTAAAACATAATTATGCGGGATATTGGAGTCGAAGAATTACTCAAGAGCATCGATTGGTTTACACAATGGATGAAAATAAAAATTTAATAATCATCAAGTGCATGGAACACTATGATGATTAAATAATGATTTTTTTTTCATCTCATTCTCTTTTATTTTGCCGGCATTTTTCAACAAAATCCGAAACAGAAAAAGACCCCGGGTGCATTTGCATGTATCCGGCTGATACATTGTATTCGTAAAGCCCTTCCTTTTTCTCCCAAATTCCTTTGCCGCGAATCATTTCATAAGAGAAGCGGGCGTCTTTGTTTGGTGTTGTCAATGAATAATGGAATTCGTGGGCTTTGATATTTTTTGTTCCAAATTGTGGGGAGAGCGGCTTTGCTTCAACATAACCCAAGCCTTGAAGTTTTTTGGTAATTTCGGATTCTGCCGGAAGAATGCCGGCCATCTTGAAAGTTCCTTCTTCGGTCTGATAGGATTGGCACAAATAAGAAAGACCTGCCCCTTCGCCAAAAATCGGAGTGCCTGATGCGGCAATATCTTTTAACTTTTTGGTTGCCGATGACTCCGAAAGCTGTTTGATGCAGAATTCGGGATATCCGCTGCCGAAATAATATCCATCCGCTTCGGGGAGTTCGCCGGCAGTCGGGCTGAAAAAGATTAGCTCGGCGTCTGCTTTTTTGAAGGCGTCAAGCATTGCGGGATAATAAAAGCAAAACGCCATGTCTTTTGCAACGGCAATTTTAACATCCGCCTCATGCGTTGTTTCACCTGCCGGTTCAGGATATGTTTTTTCATAGTCAGCGGCAATTTTTAAAATTTGATCGATATCCATATTTTCTTCAATAAAGTCTGCCAGTGCTGAGAAATCAAAGCCGGATTCTTCGGGCATATGAAGGCCCATGTATCTTTCGGGAACGGCAATGTCATTGTTTCGCGGCAGAGCGCCAACGATTGGGATTTTGCCATCCAGCGCCCCTGTGATCAATTCCAAATGCCTTGGGCTGCCGACCTTGTTTAAAATGACGCCGGCAATATGGACGTCTTTATCATATTCGGCATACCCTTTAAGCATCGCTGCCGTACTGCGTGACATTCCGTGAACATTGATCACCAAAAAAACAGGGACGTCCAGTGTTTTGGCAACATGGGCGGCTCCGGAAACTTCTGTCGAGTCCATGCCGTCAAAAAGACCCATAACGCCTTCGACGACTGAAATATCAGCATCCTTTGATGCAGAGAGATATTGGTTTAAAACGCCATCGGTTCCCATCATATATGTGTCTAGGTTATAAGAGGGGCGGTCACAGATGGCGGCGTGGTAACTTGGATCAATGTAGTCAGGGCCGGTTTTGAAGGCTTGGACATTTTTGTTCCGTTTTTTAAGGGCAGCCATTAAGCCCATTGATGCTGTTGTCTTTCCGACACCGCTGTTCGTTCCGGCAATGAGAAATCCTTTTGTCATGTATATCACCAAGTCGTGAAAAATAAAAAAACATTTTAAGATTTGTCAAACTCACAAATAAGGATTTCCCTAGGTTTCATTTCCCGAAACTTTTGAAAAGCAAATCTTAAAAAACAAAAATGAATCCTAAAATCCTTTTTCTCCAAAAAACATCGAAACCCCCCTCAATTTTTGTTTTCAGCAGCGCAGCGGATGAAAGCAAAAATTGAGCGTTTTCAAAGAAAAAAGATTTTCATGTGGCTTGTTACCGTTTTCATGTCACTGTTATAATGATTATGGCCTCCGCCTATTAACTTAAAACAAAAAACGGATTCATCATTTTTCATTTTATTTTTTTATAAGTCGAAGCCGTTCGATTCAGCCGCCTTTGGCGACTGATCGAACGGGCGGTTGATTCGGGTTTTCATGATACAAAAAAGAAAAACAAACATCGGTTTGTATTGCTTCAATAAAAACGGGGGTACCGTTTCCCAAAATCATCAAACACTTTTAAAGGAAAACTGTACCCCGTCTTTTAATCGCTTCAAAGAAAAATTATGTTGGGCTTAACTCCAAAAAACAAGAAAATAAAAACAAGAATATGAAAAAAGAAAATGAAAAAAACGAAAACAAAAAATGAAAAAAACGAAAACAGATCTCGGGATAATAGAAACAAACAAAAAAAGTAAAAAAGGCTGTAAAAGATTATCGACAGCCTTTACAAATAACCTTTTTCATGAAGCAATTCTGCATTTAAAACGCTGGCACCGGCGGCACCGCGGATGGTGTTGTGTCCGAGAGCGATATAACGGATGCCTTCTCGGATTCTGCCGACCGAGACACTCATGCCTTTTCCCATGTCGCGGTCTAAGCGCGGCTGCGGGCGGTCATCTTCGTCGCGGACGATGATCGGGTATTTGGGTTCGGTCGGGAGGTGAGACAAGCCGGGGTTGAAATCTAAAAAGGCTTGGCGAACATCGGCGGGCTTTGGGTTGGATTTCATTGTCGCCCAAATGGCTTCGGTGTGACCATCAATGACAGGAACGCGGTGGCAAGACACACTCATCTTAATGTCGGCGTTTTTGACTTCTTTGCCGTCAAATTGTCCGAATATTTTGAGGGTTTCCGTTTCCATTTTTTCTTCTTCGCCACCAATGTATGGAACAATATTGTCATAAATGGCCATGGCATAAACGCCGTTGTAGCCGGCACCGGAAATGGCTTGCATGGTCGCCACATTCACGGACTCCAAACCGAATTGAAGAAGCGGTTTTAAAGTCACAGACATCATAATTGTCGAGCAGTTTGGATTGGTAATAATACAGCCGTCCCAACCGCGATTTTTCTTTTGGACATCAATTAAACCCAAATGGTCGGCATTAACTTCCGGGATCACAAGAGGGATATCTTTTTCCATACGAGCGGCAGAAGCGTTGCTGGCAACAACAAATCCTTCCTTTGCAAAAGCCGGCTCAACGGTTTTTGCCAAATCAGACGGGAGAGCTGAAAAAACGATGTCAGCATCAATTTTTTTAGGGTCAATTGTCACAACTTCCATATCTGCGACAGCATCGGGAATTTCCGTTCCGACTTTCCAGTTGGCAACTTCATTGTAAGCTTTGCCGGCACTTCTTTCTGAAGCTGCAAGTGCCGTAATCTCAAACCAAGGGTGACCATCTAACTTTTGGATAAAACGCTGACCAACGTTTCCGGTTGCCCCTAAAATACCCACTTTAATCTTTGACATTTCAAATCCTCTTTCTGCTCATAATAACACATAATGAGTGTAAATGCCATTATAAAATTAGAAATCATATTAATATTTCGCTGAAAGCCCGACAAAATGAAAAAAAGAAAACTGCATAAAAAATGAAAAAAGAAAACTGGTATAAAAAAAATGACAAAAAGAAAACAGGTAAAACGAATTTTCCTGTTTGAATGACAAGTTGATTTTAGCGTAATGTGATCGCTGCCGTCGGACACACATCAACACATGCACCGCAGTCAACACATTCATCTGCATCAACTTTGGAAAAACCTTCATCATCTAAAGAGATGGCTTCAGAAGGGCATTCGTCGACGCAAAGTCCGCATCCTGTACACTCATCTCTGTCTACAATAGCTGGCATAATTCGTTTCCTCCATAATTTTATAAATTAAATCGATTCGAAATAAATGAATGTGGGAACTGAAACGGTAAACCGTTTTGCAAAAGTCTGCTACTTATATAACATTCATTGTTATAACTGATAAAACAAAATTAAGATATATAACTTTTGAACGAACTTGATTTTATCTATTATATGAATGATGAAAGAGTTTATTTTTTCTCATTCACGACGAAGTCGAATCGTTTACCTGTGTCTAAATTAAATCCGACCGAAAAAAAGCAGATGCCGCCTCCGGTGATTTGAACGCGCTGTGATTTCCAATCGCCCAGCGGGCGGCAGAAAAAATTCAGCCATAAACAACGCTCTTTGCGTTCATTCAAAAAGGGAATATATTGGCGGTAATAACGCTCAAGTTCAATGAAAAGATCGGTTTGAGCCCAATCGGATGCCGGATTTTCAGCCATAAATGTCACAAAATCCTCTGATTGTTTTTCATTATAAGCTGTCACTGCTTTGAGCAGCAAAGACTCCGAAAATTCAAACTCGTCTTGTGCCGTTGTACGCGGGGTCGATTGCAAACGATAACGTACAGGAAGTTCCGTAAAAGGAAGAATAACTTTTTTAGAGTCTAAAAAAACCATGCAATCACAACTTAAAAAACGAAATGAAGAAATGGAAAATAATAATATAATAATATAATAATATAACAATATAATAATACGATAATATGAATGAATTCCTTGTTTTATTCTAAATAAGTATCAGAGACACTAATGTCTGTAACCATCACTTTATCAATTCGGGCAAAATCCATATCAACAACCTCTATTTCAAAGTGAAACCAATCAAATTTGTCACCGGCGCGCGGCATTTTTTCCAATTTTTCCAAAATTAAACCGCTGAGGGTGTTGTAAGGATATTCATTGTAATAATCTTGCAAGTTGAAATATTCCAAGAAATCATAAAATGGATATTGACCGTCCACAAGCCAGGAATTGTCACTTCTTGGAGTAATTTCATACTCTTCGTGAGAGGGGTTGGCTGAAACATCGCCGACAAGTGCCTCAAAAACATCACTGATTGTTACGATTCCTTGAATGCTGCCGAATTCATCAGTAATCAAAGCGTATTGAATCTTTGCGGATTTGAAATTTTCAAGAACGGACAAAATACTCATATTTTCCGGCAAAAAGTTTGCCGGACGGATAAAGTTTGCCAATTTAAATGAGGGCAAAGCAACGCGGCCGACCAAATCTTTTAAGCGGATGATACCGACAATATGATCAATATCTTTGTCTACAACCGGATAAACGGAATAGGGCTCTTTATTGACAATTTCGAGAAGTTCCTGATGCGTTGTTGAAACGTCAACCCAAATAATATCATTTTTGTGCGTAATCAATGAACCGATTTTACGGTCATCCAAACTGAAAATACGCTCCACTAAATCTTGCTCAGCTTCATCAATCACACCATCTTCAAGACCTTCTTGAACAACCGCTTTGACATCTTCTTCAGTTGTATTGATTTCCGAAGATTTAATTCCAAATATTTTCATAAAGAGATGAGAAGAGCCCAAAATCAAAAATGTGAAAGGGTATAATATTTTTGATAAGAGGTGAATCGGTTTGGAAATCCAGACGGCATATTTTTCCGGGTTGGACTGGGCAATTTTTTGAGGGATCAAAAATCCAAAAACGATCAGTAAATAAGCCGTCACAATAAAAATAATGACAGGAGAAATAATGTGAACATAAGGCACAATCATATGAATTGAAGACAAGAACACA
>WRNK01000040.1 GCA_009776675.1 Methanimicrococcus sp. | reverse complement strand
ATTCCTGCAACGGAAACGAAATTAAAAAAAATTCAATAAGTATTAGGAGTTGTTTTTTTGTTTGGAAAATTAAAAGAAAAATTAAAAGGATTTACCTCTTCCTTAAATGAAACAATCGATGAAAAAGCCGTTGATTTGAAAGAGCCGGAAGTGGTTATGCAAACACAAATTGAAGCTCCAAATCAAACGGAATCGGAAAAAACCGAAACATCAGAATTTACAAATGTATCTGCGGAAGAAACAGATGTATCTGTGAAAAAAACAGATGTATCTGCGGAAGAAACAGATGTATCTGTGAAAGAAACAGAATCGGAAAAAGAGTCTGAATCGGAAAAAAAGTCTGAGCCGGAAAAAAAGTCTGAACCGGAAAAAGAGACGAAATTGAAAAAAAAGACGAAACCTGAAAAAGAGACCGTCTCCCTATCTCAAAATCAAGAGCCTGCAGAACAGCATGAACAACAGCCTCAGGAAACAAAAAAAGAAAAAGTCGGTTTCTTTGGAAAAGCAAAAGCCCTTGTTTTTGATCGTGAAGTCATTTTAGACGAAGGTGACTTGGAAAAACCGTTAATGGAACTTGAATTCGCATTGCTTGAAAGTGATTTGGCATTATCCGTTACAGATGCAATCGTTGCTTCTGTTAGAGAACAATTGAGTGGAACACGAAAACGTCTCGGAAAAAATACGGGAAGTATTGTTGAAGAAGCATTGAAAAACGCAATATCAGAAGTGATGTCTGCGAATGTTTTTGATTTCGACGAGTTTATTGAAAATCATCGTGACAAAACCATCCATATTGCATTCATCGGAATTAACGGAACCGGCAAAACAACAAGTATTGCAAAAATCGCAAACCGCCTTCAAAAGAACGGGTACTCTGTCACAATTGCTGCCGGTGATACGTTTCGCGCCGGCGCCATTGATCAAATTCAAATTCATGCCGACCGTCTTGGTATCAAGGTGATCCGCCATCAAGAAGGCTCAGATCCGGCAGCCGTCGTCTACGATGCGCTCCAATATTCAAAAGCGCACAAAGTCAATGTCCTTCTCTCAGATACTGCCGGAAGAATGCATACAAACGTCAATTTAATGGCACAGCTTGAAAAAATTTGCCGCGTCAGTACTCCGGACTTAATCCTCTTTGTAGACGAAGCTACGGCTGGGAATGACGCTGTAGAACGCGCCTCTCAATTTAGCTCAGCTGTCCCCATCAACGGGACAATTTTAACAAAGCTGGATGCGGACTCAAAAGGCGGTGCTGCCATTTCTATTGCCTACATCACACAAAAACCGATTCTTTTCTTCGGCGTCGGTCAAGGATATGACGATTTAATGAAATTTGATTCGAAATGGTTTGTTGATCAAATTTTTAATGAATCATGATCCTCTCATCCCTTATTTTTTAATTTTATTTTTTGTGAGTTTTGTGAGTTTTTGAAAATGGATCGTTTCATCAAGGAAGGGCAAACGGAAATTTATATTCCCGACAGCAATGATTTGGAGATACCATCAGCTTCCGCATCTGTTTTTTACAACCCCGAAATGGAGCTCAATCGTGACATCAACGTTGCGGCAACGTCTGTCTGCGTTCAAAAATTAATTGAAAGAAAAGGGTTTGAAAAATCGAATATTACTTATTTGGATGCGTTTGCAGCATCCGGAATTCGCGGTTTGCGCGTCGCCAAAGAAATCGGAATTTCAGCTGTCTTAAATGATTGGAAAGAAGAAGCGGTTTCCTTAATTAAAAGGAATATTTCACACAATCAGCTGGATGAAATCGTTTTTGCGTCACATCAAAATGCAAATCAGTTATTATGCAGCCGAAAATTTGCAATCGTTGATATTGATCCCTTTGGGACGCCTTCTCCGTTTTTAGATGCTGCGGCGTCATCGGCAACTTTTTTTCTGGGAGTTACTGCAACCGATACCGCCCCGCTTTGCGGCGCTCATTTGAAATCCGGAATGAGAAAATATTCAGCTGTTCCTTTTAACAACGAATTCCATAGTGAAATGGGTTTAAGAATCTTGATTGGCAGCATTGCCCGCGAAACCGCAAAATATGACAAAGGCATTAAAATTTTGCTTTCACACGCGACAAGGCATTATGTTCGTGTTTATACTGAAATTCTTCACGGTGCACAAAATGCTGACAAAACGATCGGTGAGATTGGATTTGCGGCATGGTGTCCGAAATGCGGCAGCGTTGAGACAAAAAAAGGGCTGGCTGTTTTTATGGATGAAAGATGTCCGTTTTGCCAAAAAAAGGCAGAGCCGCCCAAAAGAAAAATATCCGGCCCGCTATGGCTTGGTCCGCTTAAAGAAATTGATTTTTGCGATCAAGTGATTCAAGAATTAGAAAAAGAAAACTTATCTTTGAATAAAAAAGACGAAGCCAAAAAACTGTTAACACTTTGCCGCAATGAAGCGGAAATTCCGTTTTTTTATGACCAGCACTTGCTTTGTGAAACACTTAAAATATCGGCACCGGCAATTGAGCCGTTTTTGGAAAACTTGAGACATGCAGGATACACCGCAACCCGAACACACTTCTCGGGAACATCATTCAAGTCGGATGCACCGCTTGACACAATTTTAGAAATTTTAAAGAAAAGCCGACTTGAATGATAAAAAAATGATTTGATTATTAAAGAAAAACAGACTTGAATGATAAGAAAAGATTATTAAAGAAAAATCGACTTAAGTTTAAGATCGTCACAATAAAAAAGTGACATTTTGAACCAAATGCCTATACATTTTGAAATATATTTATATATCAAACACTCGTTTTCTTTTTATTCGGCAATTTATTGTTTTTTATTGTTCTACTTTTTCAATATTTAAACATAAATTGTTTTATTTTGATTCAATTTTATAAAAATTACCTAAAGTGGTTCATATGGTTAAATCGAAAACATTAATGATTCTTCTTGTTTTAGTCATGCTTGCTGCGGTCGTCGGATTTTCCGGCTGTGTCAGCAATGACAATAACAACACAACAAACAATACAACAATTCCTGACAATTCAACAGACAACTCCACTGACAATTCCACAGATAACGCCACGGACAATTCAACAAACAATACAGCACCGGCTGGTTCTGTGACTGTATCAGACAGTGGTGAAACAGCAATTCTGCCGATCTATGCAAACAACAGAGTCTTCCAAACAACAAGTGTCACGATCAGTGCCGGCGACACAATTTCAATTTGGAACCGTGAAAATGTGTACCCTGCATACCTTTATGTCTCTACAGAAGGCGCATTCGAACCGATTAAAAAGACTAAAGGATACCAAGTCTTTTTAACATTCAACCAACCGGGAACATATCACATTGAATTGTGGAATCCGGACACAAACGAATCCTATGCAGGCAGTGTTTTAACGGTGACTGTTAACTAATTATAAAAACAATTCAAAATCGGATATTCCCGATTTTGATCCTTTTTATTTTTTGTTTTTTACGCTTTGCTTTTTATTTTTTACCTTTTACGCTTTGCTTTTTATTTTTTACTTTTTACGTTTTACTTTTTATTTTTTACTTTTTACGTTTTACTTTTTGTTTTTTACTTTTTGCTTTTTTTAGTTAAACGGAAAACTTATTTTCATAGATGTTTCATTATCTTCTTTTAAGTAAGCATATCTTTGAGGCACAAACATGAAATTAAGCGATTCTGAAAAATTTTTGATTCATGAAAAAACGTTTTTAGCACTCCTTTTTATTTACCAAAAAGAAGTGACGTATATTTCGGAAGTTTCTGCGAATATTGATTCCACCTTTTCCCACACCAACAAAATTATCAAACGCTTGGAAGAGCTCGGATACATATCATCTGTATTTGAAGGACGCACCCGTTTTCTTCAACTGACGCCGCACGGTTATTATTATGCAAAATATCTGGAATCTGCCTTTGAAACTTGCCGATCCGAAGAAATATTTGAATTTCCTGAAGGGTATGTGCCAACTCGAAAAGAAGAAGAAAATGAAAATAACGGCGATCAATCCGCACAATCTACATCTTCCATTCATTTTGAGAATAAGTCCGACTCCGGCTTTGAAAAATCCCCTCCGATCGAAACGCACACATTAGCCGGCCGGATTCAATTATTCTGTCTTCGGATTCAAGAAATTTATGAAGAACAAACTGAGGCAGGCGCAGACACAAAAACACTTCTTCAAAAATTGGGTCCTTATGACCGTGAATTAAAAATGATCGGGCGCGAAATTGAAAAATTGGATCCTTCTGATCCCTCCGCTTTTGTGTTGACGTCGGCGTATCGCGCTGCTGAAATGCAATATAAATTTTATCTTGGAAAAGAATAAACAAGCATAGGCTTTATTTGTTAATTTGGAAATTAAAAATGATATTTATGAAAATTGAATTATTGCAGCCGGTTGGTTCAGAAGACATATCCATTCGTTCATTAAAGGCGTATTTAGAAACAGAACTCAAGGACTTGGAGGTCGATTTTGAAGTCAAAATCCAAAAAAATCATCTCACTGTTTCTTTAACCGGCGAAGATGAAGAACTCTGTGCCAATTTTTTGTATAAACAATTCGGACAATTGCTGGCAAAAAAAGATGCTATCAGCGGTACGGATTATAAGGGATATATCCAAAAAATAGAACCGGATAAAATAATCCTCTACGCCGGTTTTGAAATCGAGTTGGCTCTTTCTTCTCTTTCAGAACTCGGCGTTGGAAATGCCGGACAAATTGCCGCACGTTTTGGAATGATTCCAAACTTGCCGGTCACATTTCAAATGTCGCCGGATTTGAAAACAGCTGTTTTTTCAAAAGAACAAATTGACCAATGGTGGGCATGGAAAAAAACTTCTACTGATCGCATTTTTGTAAACAGCGCCACACGTTCTCAAGTGAAAGCCGCCCTTCAAAAAAAAGGTCACGGTCGAGATGTTTATGGTGTTGAAAAATTGGGGCTGACGGAATGTGTCATTATTTGTAAAGAAAACACAGACGGTCCCGGAATTGTCGCATCAATTGGAAAACTTCTGCCCTCTCAAATGGGCGTTTTAATCGGAACAAAGAAATGAAAAGTGACTCAATCAATCAACCAATTCATCAATTCATCAATTTATCAATTCGTCAATTAATCAATCAACCAATTAATCAATTCATCAATTAATCAAAAGGAGAAGAATGAATATGACCACAAAAAAGATTTTAATGATTGTTGCGCCGGAACGTTTCAGAGATGAAGAATTCTTCCACCCGCGCGAAGTTTTTGAAAAATATGGTTATTCGATAACAGTCGGATCAACACAACTTGGTACGGCAAAAGGCGTTCAAGGCGGCGAGGTTAAAGTGGATGTTTTAATTGATAAAGTTTCTGCAGTCGATTTTGACGCCATTGTTATCGCAGGCGGAGGCGGCTCTAAAGCTTATCTTTGGAACAACAGCGTCCTTCATAATCTTTTAAATGAAATGTTTTCAAAAAATAAAATAATCGCTGCCATTTGCATTTCACCCGTCGTTTTAGCCAAAGCCGGTTTACTAAAAGGAAAATCATCAACCATATTTAATGCACCCGACGCCATTGAAGAAATGAAAAAAGCCGGCGCCGTTTTAGTGCAAAAAGGCGTTGTCGTTGACGGACATATTGTCACCGGAAACGGACCCGAATGTGCTTATGAATATGGTGAAGCGATTGTTCAGCTGTTAAAATAAAAACTGCGGGTTGATATTTCTTTTTCAAATATCGTGATGTGTGATGCTTCTTGTCTTAATAAAACAAGTCACTTAAGAAAAACAAAAGGACTTTTATATGAATTGTGATTAATACGAGATTACGGGAATGAAGTTCTCCCTGAGTGAAAAACGCCAAACCGCTGTTAAGCTGATGACTTCTATTTTTTTAATTTCTGTTGAAAAGAGGTAGGAGTATGCTTGAATTATTAGCGGTAGGAGTCGGTGGCTTTATTGGGTCTTGTTTTCGGTATTTAATTACAAAACAGACCGAAAACTTATCAGAATCATTTCCATTGGGTACATTGCTGTCAAATGTAATTGCCGGTTTTTTTATTGGGTTTATTATCGGGCTTGAGCAGGAGTCCATTGGTATTTTGAAAAAAACAAAACTTTTTCTGACAACCGGTCTCTTGGGCGGGTTAAGCACATTTTCAGCGTTCAGTTTGGAAACAATCGAGTTATTCAAATCTGAAAATTATCTTTTGGCCATCGGAAACATTGTGTTCAATCTTGGTTTAAGCTTATTAGGCGTTATATTAGGACTGGCATGCGCAAAATTGACGATCAATTTTTCTGCATCACCTTTTTAATTTTTATAGACGTTGGGAATAAATTATTTAATCGCATAAAATCCGCCTTGTATAAAAGAAACCCACAAAATTTCAACGCAGTCAAACCCCGTTTGCTTTAAAAGGTCCAAATGATCTGCCACAGTTATCGGGAAATATTCTTTGCCAAGTCGGCTGAGATGCTGCGCCACTTCTTCTTGTGTTCTACCGTTTGCGATTTGATAATTATACCATCTATGAAGAGCGATTTCAATTCCTTTTTCAGAAAACGGTCGAATATGTTCAAAATACACGAAAATGCCGTTTTTCTTAAGCATTCGAAAACAATTCGCAACGGCTTTTTGTCTCTCCTCTTTTGACAAATAATGATGGCTGAGAACTGCAGTAATGACATCAAACGTGTCGTCTTCAAATTCCAATTCTTGAGAGCCGCCGAAGACGAAAGTGACATCTTTTGATTTGATTTTTTCTTTGGTAGCGGCAATCATTTCTGATGACGGATCCGCTAAAACAAAGGTGGTTTTTGGGAAAAGCGGCAAAAGACAAGCGGCGAGATTTCCGGTGCCGCAGCCGGTGTCGAGCCAATTCTCTGGAGAGGGGGTGTATGTTTGGATAAGATCAATTACAGCTTGATGGAATTGAATGTAATTGGGGAGCATTTTTTGGATGTTTTTATCGTAATCGAGACCAAAACAAGAGGGTTTTTTGGGGGACATAAGAAAGAAAACGCCTTAAATAAATTTAACTTTTATGAATATTTTCATCATTCATATAAAAAATATAAAAAATAAAAACTAATTTAGAATAATTTATCATGTTTCAAAATCTTCCCTTAAAGAAAATACTCGTTAAACATAAACAATAAAAGGAAGAAATATGCTCGAACAGGAAAATAGAAAATGGACACGCGATGAAACAATTCTTGCTTTTGAATTGTATTGTACGATTCCAAGCCATCAAGTTACAACTCAAAATTCTCAAATTATTCAATTATCAAATGCAATTGAAAGGACATCTAACAGTGTTAAATTGAAATTGCAAAATTTCAAAAGTTATGATCCATCTTATACACAAGACGGACGGACCGGCTTATCTCATGGAAGCAAACTTGATGCTGAAGTCGTGAGGGAATTTCTCCAAAACTGGGATTCTTTGGTCTTTGAAGCAAACAAAATTAAAGAAAAATATGACTTGGGAACACCCCCACAATCAGAAGAATCGTTTGAAGAAAATTTAATAACTCATGGTTATGATAAGCAATCCCTTCAAAAAATTCGCGTCGGCCAAAGCTTTTTTAGGAGAACTCTTTTCTCTGCATATGGTGGAAAATGTTGCATCACAGGACTTCCCATCCCTGAATTATTAAGAGCGTCACATATCAAACCGTGGTCAAAATCAAATGACATTAATGAAAAAACAAATCCCCATAATGGGTTGTTATTAAATGTATTACATGATATCGCATTTGATAGGGGTTATATCACAATTGGGCTCGACAATAAAGTCATCGTTTCAGATAAATTAAGTGATTATACAGATGAATTCACTGAAAATGCTTTAAAGAAATATTCTGGGGGGAAAATATCGCTTCCGAATAAGTTTAAACCCGATGAACAATTTATTGAATATCATAATGAGATGATATTTTTAGGATAAAAGGAGATAAAAAAATGATAAAAAAAGGAGCTAGAAAAAAAATAAACAAATATCAAAAGAAAATATAATAAACAAAGGAATACTTTTAAAAAGTATGCTAAAAGAAGGAATATATGAACAAGTAATAAACAAAAAAATCAAAAATGAACTCCCTCCTTCCGAAAAATACGACATTGGTACAGAAAAAATGGATGTTGGAGAGTCGAAAAAATTATTGTCAAAATATATCTCCGAAGTCACACAAAAGGCACTTTCTCTTATTCGGGAAAGTCGAAAAGACGATGAAGGCACTGTATTAGATCAAATTAAAGCATGCAATGAACTCATCTCAAATTTATCAATAATATTAAATAGCGAACAATTCCAAGCATTAGACGAACCATTTCATGAATTAAAAATTGAAGAAGAAGGAGAAATATTAACACATCTTTATTCAAACACTGGACAAATCCACCCAAAGAAAATTATACGTCCCATTACACCTCTTTCTCAAAGTTCTCTTTTTACGGGTTCGGCACTTGAACCAGATATGATGAGTGAATTAAAAAATGAAATATCATCCGCCAATTCAATTGATTTTTTAGTTTCTTTTGTAAAATGGAGTGGTTTAAGGCTTATTTTAAATGAATTAAAAGAATTTACCGACAGAGGAAACAAGCTAAGGGTTATCACAACGACATATATGGGTGTAACTGATTTAAAAGCCATTTTAGAATTGAGCCGCCTTAAAAATACAGAGCTGAAAATATCATATGATTCAAAAAGAACACGTTTGCATGCAAAAGCTTACTTTTTTANAAGAGAAACNGGATTNACAACGGCTTATATTGGATCTTCTAATTTATCCAATCCTGCTCTAACATCCGGTCTTGAATGGAATATCAAAGTAACAGAAAAAGATTCTTTTGATATCATACAAAAATGTGAAGCTGTTTTTGAA
>WRNK01000039.1 GCA_009776675.1 Methanimicrococcus sp. | reverse complement strand
TATCGTTTACAAAGACCTCAAAGAAAGAGGATATTATGTTCAATCGTCGGCGGCGGATTTTCGTGTCTATCCAAGGGGGGGGCATCCGGGGAAAACGGCTGCAAAAAGCTTTGTCTTTGTACGATCTGAAAGAATGCCGATTTCATTTTCTGAAATTATTGCCCAAATCAACAATGCACAAAATGTCCGAAAACAATTTGTATTGGCGGTCGTGGACGAAGAAAGCGACATCACCTACTATGATGTCAAACGCGCCGATGCGTATTCAAAATTTGAAGGCGAAATGACGGAATCTTTCGATTTGGAAAATGCACCGCATAAAGCGGTATTGTATAAAGAGCGCGTGATTTTGTCCGGAAAAAATGTGGCTTCTGTTTTGCATGACAGTGCATTCTTTGGAAAAATCATGGATGATGAAAGAATTTTGTTATCGTTTGTTGAAGCCTTATATTTGTCAGAAAAAGGCATTTTGAAATTGTATGACATGGAAGAAAAAGAGCTGACGCGTGAGGCATTCATTGATCAGGCTTCCCGCGTTGATCCCGAATTTATGAAAAAATACATCATATACAATGAATTAAAAGAGCGACACTTTGTTCCAAAAACAGGATTCAAATTCGGAACACATTTTCGCGTTTACCAAAAAATCGAAGCCGGAAAAATCCCGCACTCCGAATTTTTGCTTCATGTTATTTCACCGGACTTTGAATTCAAGCTGCCGACAACATCCGGTGCCATTCGCCTTGCCAACAGTGTACGAAAAAGAATGATCTATGCCGCCGATATCGGCAGCAAAAGAGAGTACATCGAATTTGAAAGGATAAAAATGTAAGCAAAAAATGAAAGAATGCAAAGAAATGTGAATGTAAAAAATGAAAGAAATGCAAATTTAAAATAATGGCGGCAGAAAATGTTTACAATCATTGCGACAGATATTTCGGGACGGCACAAAATCAATGCCGGCTATTATATGGTCTGTGCCGCGGTTTCCATTGAAATTACACCCGGAAGCATTGAAAAGGTAAACGGGATCAGTACAGAAGTTTTTTTATTTAAAAAGCCGCCGGAAATTCCCGATGTGGTCCAAATTATTGAAACAACGACGGCGAAAATCAAAAAGAAGGGCACAATCATCATTGAACGCGGAGACTTGTTTAATATTGATGAAAAGTTGTGCCAATCCTTGTTTTCTCAAAACATACGGTATCAAGAATCCATCGGCGAGAGAAAAGCCATTGAATTTGCACATCACGTTTCACATTGTACAAGAAAGACGCTTCTTAAAGAGATGGGAATGAATATATCAACAACCGATGACGAAGAGGATGATCAGTGAATTCGTTTCAAGAAGAATCGGCAGGAAATGTCCGAAATGTCATTCTTGTCATGCGCGTCGATCCCGAGTCGGATGCCGAAAACAATCAGAGAAAATTAAATGAGTTTACGGAACTTGCAAAGGCACTAAACGACAAAGTCGTCGATGTCGTTGTTCAAGAACGCTATCCTGACCGAAAATACAATGTCGGCAGCGGAAAAGCAAAAGAAATCGCAATTATTGCCCGAGATGAAGGGGCAAACCGTGTCATATTTTATGATCCGCTTTCCGTATCTCAAGTATACAATATTTCAAAATTGTGCGGAGAAGCGGGCGCCAAATGCCGTGTCATGGATCGTTTTCAGCTGATTTTAGATATTTTTGCAGAGCGTGCGACAACATACCGTTCNAAACTTCAAGTCGAGCTTGCTCGCCTGCGTTATGAACTGCCAAANGCACAAATGCTCGTTTCACTTTCCAACAAAGCAGAACGNGCCGGATGGGGCGGTCTTGGNGATTATGAAGAGTCGTATGAACAAGATATTAAAAAGCGGATTTCACGCATTGTTGCCGAACTGAAAAAAGCGGATTTGGAAGAAGAAGCGCGGCGCATTTACAGACATGAAAACGGTTTTTTCATCATCTCTTTAGCGGGTTATACAAACGCCGGAAAAAGTACGCTTTTTAATGCGCTTGTGTCGGAACAAGCCGAAGCAAAAGATATGTTTTTCACAACATTGATTCCAAAAACACGTGCGTTTAAAATTGACAAAAGAAAAATTCTGTTAACGGACACGGTCGGATTTATTGAAGATCTGCCGCACTTTTTAGTGGACGCTTTTCGATCCACTTTGGAAGGCATTTATTTTTCAGATATGATTCTTCTTGTTGTTGATTTCAGCGAATCCGTCGAACATATCCGAAAAAAGCTTGTCATCTGCCATGAAACGCTTTGGGAAAAAAGTACAACAAATATCATCACCGTTTTAAATAAAACCGAAAACATGCCCCGAGCCGAGCGTCAGAAAAAATTAAAGGCATTGGAGCATTTAATCGGCAACCCCGTTTTCATCTCTGCCAAAACCGGTGCCGGACTGAAGGATTTGGAGGACGCCATTTCTCAAAACCTGCCGGCGTTGATGACAAAATTAATTTATCTTCCAAACAGCAGATCCGGAATCTCTGCTCTTTCTTGGTTTTATGACAACGGAATTGTTGAAGAAGTTCTTTACGGACAATATGTCACATTTGAATTCAGCACAACACAAGACGTCATGGCAAAAACAGATGATATTGTCAAAAAAGCTGATTGAAATTAAAAAAATCGTTGACTTCATATCGTTAACAAATTGTTTAAATTTACTCTCCGCTGAGTTTTTAATTGTACCGAATTCGATATAATTAAAATGCCAAAGAAATGACATACTTTGTACGCCAAAAAGTATGTCATTTATTTTAACAATCACACATCTCAAAGGGTTCGTTTCAAAGAAATTTGACAAATAATCATTGGAACTTGGTTACACATATTTTGGTTTTTTAAATAATATAGAATCACCAACAACGGCAATACATTCCCAAAAATCAGAGGCATAAGCATTGATTTGATCGACAAGATTTAATGTGTCAACGGTATCCATTTCATAATCGTAAGAAAGGATGCCGACTGCCGAAGTCTCTTTAAAAGGGTTTGCGGCAAAATCTTCATTTTCATCTTTATCTTCAAAATCAAAATCATCTTCCGGCAAATCGGAACCATAGAAATAGGGTTGATAATCGCCGGCTCTGTCATCGTCAAAATCGTTGTCAAAAACAGATGATGGAACTCTCTCGCCAAAAAAATTTTTGTATTTGTCAGAAAATTCGCCGATTTCAAAAAATTCCGAGTCTGATTCAATAGACATTTAATTTCACCTTCTCATCAAGTTCTTGTTTTTTTCTTTGAAGAACAAGTGAAAAGAGGATATTTGAGCATATAAACCTCAAATAAGCGGAGTGAAAGTATTAAACAGAATGAATAAATGAAAAGAAAAACAGAACGAATAAATGAAAAGAAAACATCGTATATAAATGACATTCAAAAGACAGTTGGTTTTTATGCAAAAATATGACTTTCATATTCATTCCCAATATTCCAAAGATTCAGCAACCCCACTTAAAGATATTTTGCGTGCCGCCCAAAACAAAGAGTTAAACGGCATTGCAATTTGTGACCACGATGAAGTCAAAGGCGGTTTAAAGGCAATGGAAATTGTTCGAAGCGATCCGGAAAAATACGGAAACTTGCTTGTGATTCCCGGAACGGAAGTGACAACTTCCAAGGGACATATGCTAGTTTTAGGTGTCAGCGAAAAAATTCCCCCGTTTATGACGCCGGAAGAAACCGCCGATTATGCCCGAAATTTAAACGCACTTTCAATTATTGCACACCCCTATCGAAAAGCAGCTCACGGAATCGGCTACATCGAAGGAATCGGTGCAGATGCTGTCGAAACATTCAACTCCAAATGCCTGACAAACAGTGCAAATAACAAAGCACGAAAAGAAGCAGAGAGACTTAATATGCCTCAAGTCGGCGGAAGCGATGCACATTTTGAAGAACTCATCGGTCAAGGCTACACGCTTATTGATGCCCGGGAAAACACACAAGAATCCGTTTTTGAAGCCATAAGAGCCGGAAAAACAACTGCCTGCGGTGAAAAAACGCCGAAAACAATTGTGATCGGGCAAATTCAAAAAAATATAGTTCGAAGAACCCGATCATTTTTTAAAAAAGGGAATGAAACAGAAACGGATGAGGAAGAATGACAGTGGATGAAGGAAAACGAAAAGAAATCAAAATACTGCATACGGGCGACACACATCTTGGATCTCGCCAATATCACAGTGATATTCGCAGGCAAGATTTCTTTGACGCTTTTTCAAAGGTCATTGAAGATGCGGTTTCTTTGGAAGTCAATGCCGTTATTCATACGGGAGACCTTTTTGACAGCCGAAATCCGACCATAGAGGATTTATTGGAAACGATATCTGCATTGACAATTTTAAAAACTGCCGGCATTCCTTTTTTGGGAATTGTCGGAAACCATGAAGGAAAACAAAATACACAGTGGTTGGACATTTTTGAGCGAATGAACCTGGCAAAAAGACTGACACACGAAGCCGTCTGCATTGAAAATGATTTGGTTTCCATTCAGTTCTACGGGATTGATAACCTGTCTGCCGCCCGATTTTCTTCCTTTGATTTTTCAATTTTCCCTCAATTTGTTGAAAGCGGGGATAAAAAAATATACAATGTTTTAGTCCTCCACCAGCTGCTTGATCCGTTTCTTCCGAAGCAGCCGTTATCGCTGGATCATTTTACAAATAATATTTCAATTCCGTTTGATGTGATTTTGATTGGAGACAGCCACAAATATGAGTGCAAAAAACACAACGATTCGTGGGTGACGTATGCGGGAAGTACGGAAAGGTGCAGTGCTGCCGAAGAAGATCCGCGTTATTATAACATTTTAACATTTGATGAAAAAGAGCCGGTCATCGTGCGCCGAAAGATTCAAACACGAGATTTCGTGACCATCCGATTTGATTTTGAAGAAGAAAGCCCTGACAGGATCTATACTTCAATTGACGCCTATACTGAAAAAATAAAAGACGCCGTTGTGCTTGTCGAACTTTCGGGAACAAAAAAAGCACTCATCTCCATCAGCGACATTGAAGATTATGTCAAAAGAAAGGGGGCTGTTGTTGTTCGTGTCGGTGATAAAAGAGATTTGGAAAAAAATGAAGAGAAGAATTATGATAAAATCATATTCAAAGACCCCGATGAAGTGGTTTCCCAAGAACTGCGAAAATTGAATTTAACAAATGCCGGCGTTATGCTTGACGGCATCATTCGAGATTCTGAAACGGCAAAAAGCAGAATTGACGAAGAATCGGAAAAGTACTTAAAAGAATTTTTAGAACAAATGGATTTCAAAGAAGAAATACGCCGAGCGGATGTTTTATTGGAAAAATCTTTGGAAATTGAAAGCGATTCCGCTGAAATCATTTTGCAGCTTCAGGAAAAAAGGAAAGGGGAAGCAAGAAAAGGAGAAGAGCAGGAAGTTAAGGCGGAGGAAGAAAAAAAGGAAAAACGAATCGGAAAAATGGAAGAAGAAGCAAAAAAAGAAGAGCAGGACATTGAAAAGGAAGAAGTAACGAAAAAGGAAAAACGAGATGAAACGAAGGATGAAAAGATAAAAAAAGACGATCACGATATTAAAAAGGAAGAAAAAAAGACTCCTAAAATTCCGCATCAATACACCCTCGGAGATCGCTTTGGAGAGGATCACAAATGAAATTCAAGCACCTTCATATTGAAAATATCCGAAGCTATCCTCTATTGGATTTAGATTTTGAAGACGGCGTGACCGTGATTTCCGGTGTCAATGGCAGTGGAAAATCCAGCATTTTGGAAGCTTGTTTCATGGGGCTTTTTGGCGGGAAAGTTTTGACGGACACGAAACTGAATCTTGCCGATATGATTCGAAAAGGCAGCAATCATGCTGAAATTATATTGGAATTTGAGCATTTCGGCGATAATTACCGAATCGAGCAGCAATTTAAACTTCCAAAGACGAATACGGCAAATGCAAAACCTTTGACAAAATCAATTTTGTTCAAAAACGGAGAAAACATTGCCGAGCAGCCGACAAAAACATACGAGGCTTTGGTAAGCTTGCTTAATATGGATGAGAAAAATTTCCAAAATTGTGCTTATATCCGGCAGGGGGATGTGGACGCTTTGATCAATGCAAAACCTGCCGATCGCCAAAAAATGATTGATGATCTTCTCCGTCTTGGAAAATTAGAAGACTATCGCCAGCGTTCACACGATTCCAAAACGGCAGTTCGCCGTATTTTAACCAACGAGCAGGACAACCAAAAGAAACTCCAAACGAAAATCGAAGAGCTGCGGTCTAAAAATTTGTTTGGTGAAGTGAATCAATTCAAAGAAGCTCAAATAAAAATAGATGGTGCGCTCCAAAAGAAAAGAGAGGAAAAAGACAAATATGTAACGGATTTGGCGCTTCTTGAATCCAAACTCAAGGAAATTGAAACGGCTAAGATTGAGATCGAAACTTTGAAGAAAAATATTTCGGAACTTAGGAAAAAAATTGATGCGGAAGCGGAAGAAAAAGAAAAAACGATGCAGCAAATTTTGGCGGCCGAAAAAAATATTGATGAAAATGACAAGGCATTTAAAATTGTTCTATCNGAATTGGCGCAGCTCGGCCGGCAGATTGAAAATAATGATGACGAAACANGGATAAACGNTTTTTTAATTCAAGTGCGGGAAGAGGAGAAAAAGGCTGTTGAAGAAAGGCATGCCGTTTCTTCCAAATTAAATTCGATTGCGGTGGACAAAAAAAATAAGATGGGAAATGCTGCTGAAAAAGAAAAAGAACAGAAAAATTTATCAGACACATTGTCTGCTCTTGAAAAAAGTCTTCAAATCCAAACCAAAGCAATCGATGACACCAACGCTGCCGTTGAATCCGGATATTTGAAAGCCGAGGGTGATAAAAAAGCATTCTTGGACGTTTTTAATGATGTGGTCAAACAACTCAATTCCGAAAGAGACGAAATAACAGGTGAGGAAAAAACGGAATCGGAAGTTTGCAAAAATATGTCATTCTTGGCAAGTGTTGTTCAAGCGGCGGAACTGCCGATTCCGTCAAACGAAGACCTTTGGGAAACAACTGTATCGGATATCGAAAATTTAGAAATCTGCCTCCTCGAAGAAGTTCAAATGAGAGAAAAACGCCTGATAGATGCTGAAAAAACAAAAGCGACTATCGTTGGAGAATAGGATGAGAAAAAGAAAAGCATCGCAGAGGCAGAAAAGGAAATAAAAGGCATTGACGAAGAAAAAGAAAAACGAATGGTGGACTTAAAAAGAGAACAATCCGAACTTGAAAAAATAATAAAAACGACAATAGACTATCGATTTGTATTGAACGATTATCTTGGAAAGAGAGCAAAAAAAATCACCATGTGCCGGGTGCTCGAAAAAACGACGCCCCCTTCAAGATATGAATTGAATGATATTTTGCCTGAAGATGTTGAAAAAGCGGACGAATACCTGGCCTCTGAAAGAGAAAAACTCATCACGGCAGCCTCCGGACTCCGGTCAGAAGAAGCAGAAATTCAAAAAATAATTTCAAAAAAAGAAGCCCTTTTAAAGGAAGGAAAATGTCCGACCTGCGGGCAGGAAATCAAAGCCGACAGCTTGCATTCAGAACACAAAACAGATGAAGAATTGAAGCGGCTGGCAGATATTAAAAACAGATATAAAGCTGCCGTGAGTGAAAAAGGATTTCTTGATGAGCAAATGAAAATTGTGAAAGAAATTTTAGAAGTCGATCGAAATATCGGGATTATAAAAATCGAGATCAGCAAATCCGAATCGGAGGAAAACGGCAAAAAAGAATTGATTGCCGGCTATCTGACAGGTTTGAAAGAAAATGAGGAACGAAAACGGCAAAAGACAGCGCATCAATTGGATTTGACAATCATGTGCGATGCCCGCGGGAAGGATTTGGAAAATATCAGCCGGCGATTGGTTGTATTAAATGCCGAAAAATCCGAAAAAGCGAAAAAAATGGAATCTTTGGCAGAATGCAAAAAAGAATTTTCAAATACGGCAAACATGATATTGAGGCATTACACGACTCTTGAAAATGAAAAGAAAAATAAGAAAGAGACTCAAAAGCGGCTGGAAGAGTCAGCCGCTGCCGAACAAAAGATTCTAAAAACTTTGGAAGATTTGAAGAATGACATTCAAACCATTTTGGCATTGGAAGAAAAAACAAAAGCAGATGAGATGACCGCTCTTGGAAAAGTGACTGCTGCTCAATCAATTCTTTCCAAAGCCGAGAATTTGTCAAACTTAAAAACGGCAAAAGACGGCTTGAAAAAATCCAATCTTGAAAAAGGGGACGCTTTAAAGCTGCGCGGCAATAATCTTGATATATTAAACAACCAAATCGCTGAAAAAATACAGCAAATGAAGATATTTGAGGCAAAAATTTCAACATCGCCGGGCGACAAATCTTTTGAAGAACAAAAAAGCAGCATTCTTTCCATTACAGATTCATTAAACGCCGATATTCATCGTTTTGAAAACAAAAAAACGGAAGTGACTCAAGAAATTGGAAAACTTGAAAATGAAATCGGCTTATTCAAACAATATGAAAATGAGTCATCCGTCCTTCGAAATAAAATTTTGTTCATATCGCTTGTCATGGAAGACGTCTCAACGCTTGAAGATATGTATATTCGAATCCGCGCCGATATGCGTTCCAAAAATATCGAAATGCTGGACCGTCTTTTAAATGACATGTTTGATTTTATCTACACAAACAACGCGTATTCTCATCTGGAGCTGGATGCGGATTACAATTTAAAAGTCCATAAAGGCGATTTTACGTTAGAGCCAAAACAACTCAGCGGCGGAGAACGTGCTATATTCAATTTGGCACTTCGCTGTGCAATTTATCGCCTCCTCTCCTATGG
>WRNK01000038.1 GCA_009776675.1 Methanimicrococcus sp. | reverse complement strand
ATACTCCGGTTGATACGCTTCTAAAAGTAGAATGGTTCTGGATTATTTTGTTATTCCTCATTGCCGTCATCTTGTTTGCATACAGGAGAATAAGAGGCGACAAGGAGCTTGACAACTAAAAAAACGATGAAGAAGAGTCTTCTCTTCTTCTTTTATTTTTTATGTGACTGAAATTTTTCAGTCACATTTTATGATTTCAATAGATGCCGCAGGGATTTAAACACTTTTTTTAATCTGTTATTAATAATGCAAACAGCTGTTATTTTATCCCAAGGTTATCCGGTGCATGGTTATCTTTTCCGTTTGGAAAAAATTGCAAAAGAGAATCATCCATATATTTTTTGGAGACTTATGTACTTCTCTATTGAATACAGGAGTCGTTTTTTGATTTTATTTGGAACCGGAAATTAGGATTCGTTTTTTTGATTTTATTTGGAACCGGAAACCTCTTCTCTCTCTTCCGGTTTTTCAATGTTTTCACCTGTAAAAACATTTACAATGGCAATATCTTCTTTTGATTTTTTTGATTTGGTCGCGCGCCTTTGCTGGCGTCTGCTTTTTGGAGCGTCTTTTTGAACGTCTTCTGAAGCTCCGTTTGAATCTTCTTCATTTTCTTTTGTCTTTTTGGATTCAGGCGATTCAGCATTTACTGTTTCTTCAACATCATTTTCAGTTGTTTTTGTTTGTTCAGTTTTTGATTCGTCTTCGTCTTCTGTTTCTTCAATTTTTAAAACATTTGCAAATTCTTTCACAACATAAATTTCACTTAATCTGTCAAACGAATTCGATTTTGAAAAAATCTTTTCTTTATTATCGTGATCTTTCAAGTCAAAATCGTCACCGATAGCAACACGAATGTTTCCGCAGGAAATTTTGCCGACAACACGGGACGTTTCATGAATAACAACAGCCTTTGCTGAAATATTGCCGACAATGTTAACATTTCTCCCGACAATTAATTTGCCGGGGGCATGAATGGTTCCGTTGAATTTTGTGCCTTCAGCCAGCCAAATATCGCCTTTGGATTTTAAAAATCCGGTATAAGTCATATATGGGCCGCCTTCAAAGCGAGAACAGTAAAGGTTTCCCTCAATTCTGCAGTTTTTTCCGACAACAGCATTTTCGGGAGTGTTTATCGCGTCTTTAGAAAATTTAGAGCCGACAGGAACAATGAAAAATCCGCCGTGATTTAAAATGTCGGAAATATTGGCTTCTTTTAATTTTTCGATGTCAATTTCATCGTCTTGAAACAGATCATTTAAAGCCTTGTCAATTTCTTCATTTGTTTTGCCGATGCCGATTAGCTCTCGAATATAAATGTAAATAAAAACCATAAGCGGCAGTGAATTTCTCACCACGATCCAGCCTTTTGATAAAAAGCCGCCGTTGAGTTTTACATTTTTGCCGACATCCAAATCACCCTCAACAGTGATTTTGCCGTTGATGACGGTAAATTCGCCCAAATAAGCGTCACCACCACCTTTCACAGTCTTTTCAAATCTGCACCACATATCTGCGCGGATGTCGCCGTCAGATACGACATCTTCACCCATGATGGCACCTTCGCCGATCATCAAAAAGCCGACATGAAGCTTGAGCTCAATGTTTGCATGATGCCCAATGATCATGCTGGATTTTGTGAAAATGGCATCTTTTTCAATGGCAGCATTATCAGGAATGATAAATGTTGTCAGTAATTTTTCAGAAATAACGTCAGCCCCAAAATTCGTTATGGATATAATAAAAGATAATAAAAGATAATAAAAGACAGATTTATATTTTGTTGTCTTTTTCGGATTAGTTTTGGATCAGTTCTATCTATGTCTACTTATTGAATTTTATTTATCTAATATTTTTAAAATCAAATGAATTATTTATCATCTAACTCATTATTTTTTCCGCTATCGTCTCCATCATCGTTTTCACCATCTTTTTCAATACCGCTTCGAACAACAACCGCTGGTCCGGTTTGGCTGTATAAAATTTCCTGCGGCGACAAAACAAGCTGGCCTGTTGCAAGCAGCCGATCATTTTTGTCTGTAATCAGCACTTCTTCTTTGGCTCGGATTTCAGGATCAATCGAAATGACATGTTTTGAAAAAGCGGTTTTTCCTTTTGCGACAAACAAAGCCGCCTGATCTTCCACAACAACACGCATTGCCGGTGCTTTTAAATGCTGATGCAGTCGGGCAGCTCCTTCCATGCTCAGCGTAAAAAAACCATCTTTGGCGCGCACAGTTGCAATCCTTTTTCCATCAGACAGTACTTGTCGAATACGTTTTGTTTTTGAAAGCAAAAACGTTGACTGATCATCAAAGAGAGCCGCACCGCAGCCCCTTCCAAATTGATAATCCGCCATCATTCGGACGCGCTTTAATCTCATTTCAGGCGTTGACGGAACGTTTGGCATAAACCCTTATTCTTTTTCTACCTTTAAATTTATTTCGCAGAAAGGTATTTTTGAATTGTTGTCTTTATTTATGTCATTCATTTATTTGATGATATTTATGTCAGATATTCTCGTTTTATGGAACCAATCCCTTTTATGGGATCGTTTATTTCAAGAATACGGCATGTCTTCTTCCTCAGCATTGCCGGACGCTCTTCTCTCCTCTTATTTGCCGCCGACAAAGCTAATTCTCATTCCGGCCGGATTTATGTCAGAGGCATATACAACCGCTGCCACATCTTTTACAAAAGAAAAAATCACCGGCAAACTCATTCAATTTGTTGAAAACGGCGGCAACCTTTTGGTCTTTTCTCCAAAAGTAAATGAGCCGGCATCATTTTCATGGCTGAATCTTCCAATAACATTTGTTCCAAAAAACACAGTTTTGAGAAAAAAGACGCATCTTTTGGATCAGGAATCTTTTTTTTGTGACGGCTGGTTCCAAAATACGGATGAAAGCTGCACCATTATGGAATCTGATGACAAAGGACACCCGATTCATCTGGCAATTCAAAAAGAAAAAGGCACAGAAAAAGGAAAAATCATTTTGTCTTCCATTCATGAATTTTTATCCAAGTCATACTTTTTGTCTTTGTTAAACGGTCCCAAAGTAAAGATATAAATGCAACAAAACCAACATCAATAATAGAAATTTTAACAAAGGATAGGGTCAGTTGAATATGAGTGTAAACAAATCCATTCGAGTTCTTGATAAAGATACAATTAATAAAATAGCGGCAGGTGAAGTGGTCGAACGCCCCGCCTCCATCGTCAAAGAATTGGTTGATAATGCGCTGGATGCCGGCGCTGCCAATATCCGAATCGAATTAAAAGACAGTGGGAAAAAATCTATTTCTGTTCGTGATGACGGCGTCGGCATGTCACGAGAAAATTTAGTTTTATCGCCTGTTAAGCATGCGACAAGCAAAATCACTTCCCTTTCTGATTTAGAAAGGATCTCAACAATGGGTTTTCGAGGAGAAGCTCTTGCAGCCATCAGTTCGGTTTCTCGGTTTGAAATCATTACAAAAAGAAAAGAAGATGCCGGCGGAACACGATTATATTTGGAAGACGGCAAACAAACCATTTCAGACATCGGGGCGCCGGATGGGACAACGGTTACAGTTTTTGATTTATTCTACAACACACCTGCACGTTTGAAATTTTTAAAAGGTGACGCCACAGAATTATCACACATTGCAGCAATTGTCAGCGATTTAATCTTAGCTGATCCTCACATATCATTTACATTAATTAACAACGGAAAAACCATTCTTTCAAGCCCTTCTTCAGATTTGTTCAATTCTGTTGTTGATATTTTAGGTCACGACGCTGCCCGCCAATTGATGCCGATTCCGACATATGCATCCAAATCTGATACAAAAGCCTGCGATGAAATTCAAAAAATTCTTGCAGACACCGGCGTTCAAATCGAAGGTTTTATTTCAAAGCCCTCTTTTACGAAAACAACCCCCGATCATTTATTTTTCATTGTCAATCATCGTCCTGTCACCTCAAAAGAATTGATTAAAGCAGTACGCCTTGGCTATTATACAAAAATCCCAAACAATCGATATCCGGCAGCTGTTCTTCATCTCACAATAGACCCCAAAGAAGTGGATGTCAATGTTCATCCTCGAAAAATCGAAGTGCGTTTCAGAGATGAAAAAACACTGATCCGAATTATTACAGAAGTCATCGAAACCACACTTCGTTTGAATGAATTGGCTTTCCAAGTCACATCCACTGATGTTAAAAAAGTTATTGACAGGCCCTTTTCAGATTTTGGCCAAAAAGGCAAAATCGGCAATGCAGATGAATCCAAAAAGGATGCCGGCACGCCATCAGAATCCAAAAAAGATGTTGATATGCAGTCAAAACCAAAAGGGGATTCCGATGTCATAAAATCAAAATCCGAAAAAGGCATTGATTTTATGCAGCAAAAAACAGGAAGTGCAGCCGTTTTGGCTCAGGAAGAATCTTCCGCTTATTCTGATTTTAAAACGGGCGCATCTTCCGGTTCAAAATCCGGCTATACGGCGCCGCCGAAAGATACGGAAAAGAGACTAAAGGAAACAGAAAGATTGCTTTCAGCTTCTCAAAAATCTCCTGAAAAAAACGCCCGCCCTTCTGAAATCAGTTTGCTTGACGACATTCGTGTTGTTGGTCAAATTTCAAATCTTTATATTTTAGTGGAAAAAGACAGTGGTCTTTTAATCATTGATCAACACGCTGCCCATGAACGCATTTTTTATGACCTTTTGAAAAAGAAAGAAAATGTTTCTGTTCAAGAATTGATTTCTCCGGCTGTGGTAACGCTTTCTCCGAAAGAAAAAGTTCTCATGGATGAGTACATTCCCTATCTGGAAGAAGCCGGTTTTGGAATTTCCGAATTCGGAGACTATTCTTATGCCATCAGTTTTGTTCCGATTGTTTTTGGAAAAATGGAAGACGTTTCAACCATCCATGAATTTATCGCCGATTTATTGTCTTTTGGCAAAATCAAAGATGAGTCCGGGGCAAGAGAAACGATTGCCAAAAGAACCGCCTGTCGTGCAGCGATTAAAGCCGGTGCCTGCTGCAATCACGCTCAAATTGAAGAACTCATCCGGCAATTAAAGTGTACGGAAAATCCTTATTCTTGTCCTCACGGGCGTCCGACAATATTGGTATTTTCGCGCAAAGAACTTGAAAAAATGTTTGAACGCATTTGATAAAAAATGAAAAAGATTAGATTAAAAAAGCAATTAAGAGATTAAAAAATCAAAAAGGGATCAAAAATGTCTTTCTTATCCGACACCGAAATTCGAGAACTGATTCTTCAAAATCCGCCGCTTGTTGAAAATTATATTGATTTGAAGACACAAACACAGCCCAACGGTTTTGAAATGACAGTTTCCGAGATTTATGCTCTTTTTGGAGCCGGTGCTGCTGATTTTGATAACAGCGGCCGCAAAACATCAGAAAAAAAATTGCTGCCTTTTTCAGAAAGCGGCTGGGTTCATCTGAATCCCGGAATTTATTGTGTTGTTTTAAACGAAACCGTTCATATCCCAAAAGACATCGGAGCCATTGCATTGCATCGTTCCAGCTTGATTCGAAGCGGCGTTGTTCTCGGAACAGCTGTCTGGGACGCCGGCTACAGCGGACGCAGCGAATGTTTAATGATTGTTCATAATCCGGCAGGTTTTGATTTGAAAAAAGATGCGCGAATTATGCAGTTGCTCTTTTTCAGACTTGGAACCGATGTGGATCAATTGTATAACGGTATTTATCAGAACGAAAATGTGAAGAAGTAACCATAATATATTTAAAAACAGTCGCAATAACAACACAAATTTTGTTCAATTTTTGATATTTTTTGATAATAAATCCTATAATCAAAACATGAGTTGTATCAATTTCTATATTCTTATTCTCAAAATCAGAACGAATCAACCGTATAGCAATATCTATCAAATTGATATATGAGAAAAATCAACAGGAGATATTTAAAAACATCGTTTTTAAAAAAATGAAAACATTTAATTTATCTTTAATTTTTAATTGTTTTCACATGATTGTTCCATTTCTAAAATCCAACAAAGGCATCAGCTCACTCACTTCCGTTCTTTTGATTTTAGCTTTAATTGTTTTGGTTTCAGGGCTTTTATTTTTTTATCTCTCTCCTATGTTTGAATTTGGCATTTCCGATCCCTCATCTCCTGTTATACGCGTTGAGAGTTTTTCGGGCGGCAGCAGATATGCGGATTCCACTCGTTTCCAAGACAATGTTCTTGTTTTAAGACATGCCGGCGGTCCGCCTCTTTTATTGGAATCTGTTTCTGTTCAATTGACCGGAAAAGGAAATTCATACAAGGGTTTTCCAGGATCCGGCGGCGAGATGATTTTTGGAGATGTTTGTGTTTCTTATGAACATCTGGGAGCGGATAAAAAAAACAGCCAATATCAAAAAAACAATGCAGGGACTTTAATAGATGGATATTGGTCTTCGGGAGAAATCTTAATTTTAACGGGAAACGACAGCTATAATACAACACATTCCAGTGTTTTGACATCCGTTGGTAGCGAAACCGCCACATCCAACAACTATGGTTTTTCTACCAATACGGATGTTGAAATCATTGTGTTCCGCCTTGACCAAAACGGCAGCAAGCAAATTATTATGAAAAAAACACAAAAGGTATTAAAAAAATGATCATTTGCAACAAATCGTTTTTCAAATCAGTTTCAAACACGGTTTCAAATTGTTTTTCAAATATAGTTTCAAACACGGTTTCAAATACGATTTCAAATACGGTCTCAAATACAGTCCGCTATATATAAAATGAAACAGTTGTATTTTTATTTCAATTCATTTCAAAACGGCATTATTATGGAATCAAAGCAGCCGATTTCCGGTTTCATGAAATATTTTACAAAAAATAGTTGCTATCCAAATCAAGAAGATGCAATGCAGCAGATAGCAACGGCTCTTGAAAAAGGAGAATTTGTGCTTTTTGAAGGGGCCTGCGGTACCGGAAAAACGCTCAGTGCTTTATCTCCTGCACTTGATATTGCATCTCAGCAAAATAAAAAAGTTGTTATTGTAACCAATGTTCATCAGCAAATGGTTCAGTTCATTCATGAAGCGCGGGATATTAAAAAGAAAACCAACATCAAAGTTGCTGTTATGAAAGGCAAGCAGTCGGTTTGCCCCGACAAGCTGGATTATGAAACTTGCCGCGCCCGCACTGAAAATACATATGAACTTTTAGAAAAAGAGCGTTTGTACCAAAAGGCTAAAAAAGAATTGGCTGAGGCGACAGATCAATTCAAAAAGACCAAAGATCAGGATTACAATAAACTTCGCGTTGACATCGAACAAGAAATTAAAGAAATGGAAACGAAACTTAAAGGAAAGCGGGAGCGTATTTGCCCGCATCTTTATGAAGTCCTTCAGGCGGACGGGGCGTCTTTTAAAAAATGGCTTTATGATGATGTTCGAAGCCCTGAAGAAATTTACGACTATGCTCAAGATAAAGGCATGTGCGCCTACGAATTGCTGAAGCGTGAGATCAGGCATGCGGATTTGATTATTTGCAATTACCATCATGTTTTAAGCGAAGAAATTTTCATGACGTTTCTCGGGTGGCTTGAAAAACTTCCGGAGGACGTTATTGTCATTTTTGATGAAGCCCATAATATTGAAAATGCGGCGCGCTCTCACTCGTCTTCAACGCTTTCAGAACGCGTTTTAGACAAAGCGATTAATGAAATTGAAGAACACGGCGCTCGTTTTACAGAGCGCCTCAAGGAAGAAGTTCAGCAAATTTTTCTTTTTTTCCTCAAATCCGTTCGCGAATCTTATGATTCCGCCTTGGGATTTGGCGAGCGAAATCAAATCACTCATCATTGGAAAGATATCCAAATTAGTGATCCATATGAGCGATTTGACAAATTAAAACATCGTTTTCTTCAAAAAATCGCGGATTACAATCTGTCGGAAAAAAAGAAGCTTACCATCAAATCCATTCAAAGCATTCTGCTCAACGTTGCCGATATTGGGGATGAAATCGAATATGAATATCACGAACATTACAAAAACGGCACAGACCCGACTCGGAGAAAATCCAATATTCGAAGAGCAGCAAGCTTTTTGTTTTCTTATTTGATGAACTCGGAAAATCCCAATTATTATCCCATATTAAACATTCGCCGAGATATTGAAACAAACGAAATTTACGGAAGGGTTGAGCTTTTTGCGTGCATCCCCCGAAACGTGACAGCACCGCTTTTTGCAACCTTAGGCGGACTGATTTTAATGTCCGCGACATTTCGCCCGTTTTCCATGTCAAAAGAAATCCTTGGCATTGAAAAGCCGTGTCTTGAAATCGCCTATCCGATGTCTTTTCCGGCAGAAAACCGCAGAACATTTGCCGTATCTGTGCCACCCCTTTTTTTAAGCCGCCGAAACGACGATAATGTTCGCGAGGCTGTTGAAGACGCCCTCCTTTCATCGATTTGTACAGTAAGCGGAAATACAATTGTTTATTTCCAAAGCTTTGCCGAGGCGGAAAAATACCATTCCTTTTTGTCTAAGCAAGATGTTTTGAAGCATTTGAATATTCAAGTTTTATTTGACCAAGCCGGCATATCATCAAATACTGTTCGTGAAGAGTTTTTTAAAATAGGCGAATCCGGCGGACGCAGTGTTTTGGTCAGTTATATTTTCGGAACGCTCAGCGAAGGCGTAGATTTCAGAGATGGTCGCGCCCGTGCCGTCATTATTGTCGGCGTCGGCTATCCCGCTTTAAACGACCGCATCAAAGCGATAGAATCCGCTTATGATGAAGTTTTTGGGATCGGAAAGGGCTGGGAGTTTGCCATTCTCAATCCGACCATCCGGCGCATTCGCCAGGCAATGGGGCGTGTCGTCAGATCACCCGATGATTACGGTGTCCGCATCTTAATGGATGCGCGCTTTC